>NZ_VOYW01000010.1:0-115700 GCF_013420085.1 Acinetobacter sp. YH12027 | reverse complement strand
GAATAATTCAAGTGAATTTGTTTGAAAGAAGAACTTTAAAAGCTTTATTTTCACCCGATAAAATACCCATAAAACAAGAGGAAGCTCAAATGAGCTTCCTCTTGTGAAAAATTGTGGGACAGCAGTGGCCGTGAAGGCATCTTTTTTTTGCATTTAATCAACGATTAAGCTGCTTTTTTGAACCAAGAAAAGAAACCTTTTTTCTCAGCTTTAGCTGCTTCAGCTTTTTTCTCTGCACATTTTTTAGCGCAGTCTTTTTTCGCTTCAGCTTTTACTTCTTCAGTTTTAGTTTCAACAGCTTCTTTTGCATCAGTTGCTTTTTCTACAGCTGCATCTTTTGCTTCAACAGTTTTTGCAACGACAGCATCTTTAGTTGCTACAGTTTTTGCTACAGTCGCGTCTTTTGCTGCAACAGTGTTCGCAACAACAGCGTCTTTAGCCGCTACAGTTTTTGCTACAGTTGCATCTTTTGCTGCAACTGCAGTTTCTTTAGTTGCTGCTGCTTTTTCTACAACTGCTTTTTTCATGTCAGCAGTTTTTGCTTTAGTGGTTTCTTTCACTGTTAAAGTTTTAGTTTGAGTCGCTTTTTCTGCAACAGCCACTTGAGTTTTAGTAGCATCTTTAGTTGCTTGAGCAGCAGCTACAGTTGCAGTTTTCGCTTGTGCAGCTTGAGCTTTTACAGCTTCAACAGCAGTCGCAGGTTTTTGTTCTACAGCAGTAGTTGCCATAGCAGAAGTTGTAGCAGCAACTAAAGCAACAGCTAAAGTAGTTTTGATCGCGTTCATAGTCATCACTCTATAAAACTTAGTTAAAATAAGGCATTGTAAATTTTATGCCTTATCAACAGCGCTTAGGTTACACGGCACAGAGTGAGGGATTTGATTGTGTGAATATTCCACTAATGTTACAAACGGATAACATGGTGTTACGCAGAAAAACAAACAAAAACAGCGTGCATTGCACAGCATTCGAAATTTTCAATTTAAAGCTGATTTAAAATCACTATTAAAGCCGTTATGGTGAATATACATTTCCGCCATTGGTATGGCATAAAAATAAAGTCGCATGAGGGATAACATCAGATGCAGCAGCTTATTTGTTATAAACAGCTCCCTGTGTGGACGCAGCAGTCGATTCCACAAGGTTTTAAACAACAGCACAATACCAAAGCAGGCACTTGGGCAAAACTCACCGTACTGCAAGGTGAAGTGAACTTTGCCATGTTAGATGCGTCTGGAAATATCCTTTCCACGCATGTATTTAGCCCAGATCAGCCACCGCCGTTTATCGAACCGCAGGCGTGGCACAAGATTGTGTCTGCGAGTGACGATGTGCAATGTCAGTTGAGTTTTTATTGCTTAGCACAGGACTATTTTTATAAGAAGTATCAGCTCAGTCCAACACATTCAGAAATTTTGGCAGCAACACCATATTTGCAAGGTGGTCGTGCTTTGGATGTCGGCTGTGGGCAGGGGCGTAATTCGCTGTACTTAAGTCAGCTGTCTGAGCAGCGCTTTGAGGTGGATGCATGGGATGTCAATCCACACAGTTTGCACAAGCTGCAAGAGGTGATCGCTGCGGAAGGTATTGAAAATATTCATGTACAGCAGCGTGATTTAAATGCAGACCAAAGCATTACGGGGAAATATGATTTTATTTGCTGTACCGTGGTGATGATGTTTTTAGAGGCCAAGACAGTGAAGCCACTGATTCAGCAGATGCAGCAAGCGACAAGTGTAAATGGCTATAACCTGATAGTTTGCGCTATGGATACACCTGATTTACCTGCGCAGCCTGACTTTCCATTTAGCTTTAAAGCAGGAGAGTTAAGTGCGTTGTATGAAGGCTGGAATATTGTGAAATACAATGAAAATGTCGGTGAGCTGCATCGGGTGGATGCTGAAGGGCAGCGGATTCAACAGCATTTTGCGACTTTGTTGGCGCAGAAAATTTAAGCCAAGAATTGTAGGATGTTGAGTTGAAGGATTGGTGATCAACTCAACACTTACTTTACTTAAATTGGAAAAAGGGAACCATTTTTGAGCTAGTCAGGGTGTATGTGTACTTAGAAAATTCAACCAATTGAATATGATCATACTCTGATTTAAGGCTGATAAATAAAGCCTAAAGCTTTTAAAGGCAATTGAATGATGTCGATTGTGAGTGTTAAAGGCAATAGTGGTAATTCTGCCAATTTTTCCTGCCCTGACTTTTTAACATAGCCACTTTGGTCTTCGTAATGCTGGATACGGATCTTATAGGGATGGCTTAAGGGCTTTAAATCTGCGGCATTCGCAACTTTTGGGTAAACCGTACCTGCAATTTCTAAGTTAAAGAGATGATCTTGCTGTTCTGCCTTTGAACAATCACATGGTGCTACGCCATATTGGTTGAATAATGCCCTTTCCGTAGGACTTAGTGTTCCATTGGGAGGCGCATAATAAAATTTAAAGCTTCCGCTAAATTTAGTGCTGTTCGGGCTCGGAGAATTAAAGTCAAGTTCTCGATGGAGACGAATATATTGTGGATTGAGTTGGCTTATCAGTTGAATAAAATCAGCACCGCCTTTATTGATCAAATAGCTGTATTTATTGCCTGCGACTACGATGCTATCGATTGGTTCATTGGGTATTGCTTTAGCAGGTTTGCCAAATGCGATCACATCATCTTCAAGGATTGTTCTCCATGCATATTTTGTTTCGTATTTTTGAAACAGATCACGGGAGAGTTCATCGATTTGATTATTTGTAACGCAAGCTGTAAGAAAAATAAAAGTGCTTAGGCAGCTCATCTTTATGAGGTAGTGAAGTCGTTTATTTATCATTGTTATGCATATTTAAGTTTTGGTTCAGGCCTTACCATAATTCAAAAATCGCTGAAAATCGAGAATTAACGTTTTAAATTTTAAATATGCTAAGACGTTTTTTAAGGGTTGTTTAGCACGGTTTATTGCTGAAGATTTTTGAACAAAATTTACTTCACAATGGACATTCCCTCTCCTTTTAAGGAGACTTGCGCAGAATACCGCTCAGGGAGAGGATTTATATGAAAAATTTCCCTCATCCTCTTGTGGCGCATGCTGCTCATCCCAGAGGGAGAAGGGGCTTCCAGTATGTATTCATGAGAGTTTAGTTAACAAATAAAAAACCCCGCACTAAGCGGGGTTTCTTTTATCTCAGTATTTAACTAAATATTAAACACGTTCGATAATGGTCGCGATACCTTGACCAAGACCGATACACATAGTCGCAAGACCGATTTGTGTATCTTGCTGTTCCATAACGTTCAGCAAAGTCGTTGTGATACGCGCACCAGAACAACCCAATGGGTGACCCAATGCAATCGCACCACCGTTCAAGTTCACACGGTCTTGTTGGTCATAAATGCCTAAGCCTTTAAGAACAGACAAACCTTGCGCAGCGAACGCTTCGTTCAATTCAAACGTTTGGATGTCTGCGATAGACAAGCCAGCACGTTTAAGTGCTTTTTGCGTTGCTGGTACAGGACCATAACCCATGATCGCAGCATCACAGCCTGCAACTGCCATAGAGCGAATCACAGCACGTGGCTTAAGACCTAAAGCTTGAGCACGTTCAGCAGACATCAGCAACATTGCAGAAGCACCGTCAGACAAAGCTGAAGATGTTGCAGCAGTTACCGTACCGCCTTTCGGATCGAATACTGGACGTAACGATTGGAATGCTTCAAGGTTTGCATCAGGACGAATCACTTCATCGATATCGCACAGAATTTTGAAGCCATTTGCATCGTGACCTTCAACGCCCACGATTTCATTTTTGAAACGACCTTCTTGTGTTGCAGCCCAAGCACGGCGGTGTGATTCAACACCAAACGCATCTTGTTCTTCACGAGAAATACCGTTCATACGACCTAACATTTCAGCCGTTAAGCCCATCATGTTAGACGCTTTTGCATAGTGCTTAGACGCTTCTGGGTTGATGTCGATGCCGTGCATCATGCCAACGTGACCCATGTGCTCTACACCACCAATGATGAAGATATCACCTTGGTTGGTTGCAATTTGCGCAGCCGCTGTGTGGATTGCTTGCATAGAAGAACCACAAAGACGGTTCACTGTTTGACCTGCAACAGTACGTGGTAGGTCTGCTAACAATGCAATATTACGACCAATGTTCATACCTTGCTCTAGGGTTTGGTTTACACAGCCCCAGATTACGTCTTCAACTTCATTGGTATCAAACTGGTTACGAGCAACAAGCGCGCGTACTAATTCAGCAGATAAGCTGTCAGCACGGACGTTACGGAACATACCATTTTTGGTTTTACCCATTGCTGAACGTACGCCATCAACGATGACAACGTCACGTGGATTTAAAGTAGCCATTCACGTTGCTCCTTAACCGTAGAATTTTTTGTTGTTAGCAGCCATGTCACGCAACATTTGTGGCGCTTCATAAGCCTTACCTAAATACGCATATTTGTCGCAAAGCGCTACGTATTCAGCGACACCTGTTTGGTCGATGTAACGGCATGGACCACCACGGAATGGAGGGAAACCTACACCCATGATCATCGCCATATCTGCTTCAGCAGCAGTCGCTACGATGTTGTCTTCTAGGCAACGAACAGTTTCGTTACAGAACGTCAGCATCATACGGTCAATGATTTCTTGAGCATCAAATTCACGTTTTTCCGCAGTTGCAACAGAAGCCACAAGTTCGTAAGCCACTGGATCAACCACTTTGGCTTTCTTACCTTTACGGTCAAGTTCGTATTTGTAGAAACCAACGTCGTTCTTTTGACCAAGACGTTTGTTTTCGTACATGGTTAAAGTTGCGCCTTTGTAGTCTGGCTTCATGCGGTCAGGGAAACCTTCCGCCATTACTTCCGCACCGTGTACGCCTGTGTCGATACCCACAACGTCGATGAGGTAAGCAGGACCCATTGGCCAGCCGAATTTTTCCATCACTTTATCAACTTGCTGGAAGTCAGCACCGTCTTTCAGTAGAAGGTCAAATGCACCGAAGTAAGGGAATAGTACGCGGTTTACCAAGAAGCCTGGGCAGTCGTTAACTACGATTGGTGTTTTACCCATTTTCTGAGCAAGAACCACAGTTGTCGCGATTGCTTCAGCAGATGTTTTCTCACCGCGGATCACTTCTACCAATGGCATCATGTGAACAGGGTTAAAGAAGTGCATACCTACGAAGTTTTCAGGACGTTGTAGGTTTTCAGCCAAACGTGTGATTGAAATTGTTGAAGTATTTGAAGCAATGATCGTATTGTCACGAACATTTTTCTCAGTTTCAGCAAGTACGATACCCTTAACTTTCGGGTTCTCTGTTACTGCCTCAATCACGATGTCCACTTCTTTGAATTCGTCATAGCTTAATGTAGGACGGATGCGAGCAAGAGTTTCACCCATTTGAGCAGGTTTCATCTTCTTACGTTCAACTTGTTTGGTCAGTAAGCCATTTGCTTCTTTCATACCTAAAGCAAGTTGTGGGTTACCAATGTCTTTCATGATGATCGGTGTGCCTTTGCTTGCCGCTTGGTAAGCAATACCACCACCCATGATACCCGCGCCTAATACAGCGGCTTGGTTGACAGGGTGCGCACCTTTTTCATATTTCTTCGAAGTTTTCTTCACAATTTGGTCGTTAAGGAATAAACCAATTAACGCACCTGCTTGTGGAGTTACAGCCGCTTTAGCAAAACCTTGCGCTTCGATTTTCAATGCTTCATCACGTGGAAGGCTTGCACCTGCTTGTAATGAGTCTAGAAGAAGTTTTGGCGCTGGGTATTGAGCAGGATTTGCTTTTGCAAGCACTGCACCTTTTGCTGTATTGAATGCCATCATTTGTTCAAGCATGTTCAATTTAACAGGATCTAATTTTTCTTGGCGCTTTGCTTTCCAGTCTACACGGCCAGCAATTGCTTGTTTTACAAGGTCAATTGCAGCGTCTTGTAGTTTGTCTGCAGCAACAACCGCATCAACAGCACCGTCTTTGAGCGCAGCAGCTGGCTTTTTCGGTGCAGCCATTGCCATCCATTCAACCGCATTGTCGATACCAATCACACGGCTTAAACGAACCGTACCACCAAAACCAGGGTAGATACCTAGTTTGATTTCTGGAAGGCCAACTTGTGCGGCTTCTGACATCACACGATAGTCACACACTAAGCACATTTCAAAACCGCCGCCCAATGCCATACCATTGATTGCAGCAACTTTAGGAACGTTTAGATCTTCAAATGCATTAAAGATGTCGTGAACAGGCAATGCCCAATCCACAATCGCTTGTTCGCCTTGAGCGAAGTTGTCACCGAATTCAGTGATATCTGCACCCACGATAAATGTAGATTTACCTGAAGTAACGATTAAACCTTTGATGTCACCGTTTGCTTTAACAGCGTCAATTGCAGCTTTAAAATCTTCAATTGTTGCGCGGTTAAATTTGTTGACCGACTCACCTTGTAAGTCAAAGCGGAATTCTGCAATTCCGTCCGAAAGCATTTGGACGGTAATGGCATTGCCAGCGTGGATCATGCCTGATCTCCTTTATTTTGGAGGACTTCTAAGTTGATGTTGTGAAGCGAGTACGCGGTTCCTGCGTACACTTTATGCCTCGCTAATCTTACGATAACTATATCTAAAAAGAACATAACAAGTTGTATCAAGCCGTGACGCTAGGGTCATCAAAATTTCTTTTGGAAATAGCCTTCGGATCTGCCTTTAAACGCTATCGTTCTGATTAAATATGTTGAAGCTTATGTTTCAGTTCACATTTTTTATAAATGTAAGCTATAGATTGAGATGCGAAAGAAAAAATCAAGAAAAAAGCAAGTGTATTTTTCGGCAGAATGGTCAATTCACTTTTACTATTGTCATCCATCTTTGCTGAGACACAGTGTTCTATGCTGCTTATTTAAGCGTCACTGAGCACTATGCTATACTCGCCGCGTTCTCAAAAGTTAATTTTTTATTAAGCACAATGCTTATTAGCACCAGGTCCTCATATGATTAAGTGGATTATCCTGGCGGTCTTTGTCATTTCTGCGTTTTATATCCAGCAACGCGGTAAAGTCCGTCATTCATTTTATCGTCAGTTTTTTGATCATTCGACATTGCTCGCACCGATCAATTTTCTCATGTACATGTTTTCAAAAGTGCCGAGCCAACCCTATATTGACACGCAGCATTTTAAAGATTTAAAAGTCTTAGATGAAAACTGGGAAATGATTCGTGATGAAGCCAAGGCCTTATATGAAAAAGGGGGCATCAAAGCATCGAGTACTTATGATGACCTTGGATTTAACTCGTTCTTTAAAACAGGTTGGAAACGCTTTTATTTAAAATGGTATGACTCAGCCCATCCTTCGGCTGCTGAACTTTGCCCAAAAACTACGGCCTTGTTAAAAAATCTACCCACTATTAAAGCCGCGATGTTTACTGAGTTGGCGCCCGACAGTCGTTTAGTCCGTCATCGAGATCCCTATGCCGGTTCATTGCGTTATCACTTGGGCTTACTGACGCCCAATGATGACCGTTGTTTTATTGATGTCGATGGTCAGCGGTACTCATGGCGTGACGGCGAGAGTGTGGTGTTTGATGAAACCTATATTCACTATGCTGAAAATAAAACGGATCAGAACCGGATTATTTTCTTTGCAGACGTTGAACGGCCATTAAAGTCAAAGTGGATGGAAGCTTTTAACCATTGGTTTGGTAAAAATGTCATGACTGCTGCGAGTTCACCCAATGAAAGCGGTGATAAAACGGGTGGTTTAAATAAAGTATTTGGCTATGTCTATCAAATTCGTATAAAAGCCAAAGCCTTGAAAAAAACCAATCGTTCACTGTATTACTTTTTAAAGTGGTTCCTAATGTTGGGGCTGTTCTTCCTGATTTTTGTACGCCCATATTTATTTTAAAAGTAGAATAAATATTGAAAAAATGCGCCCTTAGGGGCGTTTTTTTATGCTGACAGTCAGCAAAATATCAGTTATCGTGCAAGCAGAATAAAAATAATTATGCAGAGCAAATCAGCCAAAAGCAGAAATAGTGTTAGCCAGAATAAGCTAGAACCAGAATAAGCCAGAAAAAGTGAGCCAATAGACGAGGAATATGATGTTGACGTCCGAACTTAAGCCCATGCAAAACCGTTGAGCTGAAAGAAACGCGTCATCATCAATGATAGCCAAAACCCAAAAGTGAACGGTGGAAGCTTTGCATGCAGGCATGAAGACCTACTGCATAGAAACTCAGTGTAAACGCTTGAAGGGATTGATTTGGCGGGAAGGGGATCCGATTCATGAAAGCAACCAACCAAACATTGATGCATCAAATGCATATTTCGATGCAAGATATAGAACGACGTAAACAGTTGCTTGGCTTGACTGATTTAGAGCTGGCGGAATTGGCTTCGATTGGTGGGATTGTGGCGCCTATACTCGACAGTATGGTCGATGAATTTTATGAAAATCAGACCTCAATTCCAGAAATTGCAACATTGATTGGTGATCTTGATACCTTGAAGCGTTTGCAACGCGCGCAGCACCAATATTTATTGGATTTATTTTCCGGGCGCTATGACAGCGCGTATGTGAATAACCGTTTACGGATTGGTTTGGTTCATAAGCGCATAGGTGTAGAGCCGAAGTTGTATCTCTCTGCGGTGCATACCCTAAAGACCATGTTATTTCGCTTAATTCAGCGTACCTTTAATGATACGGAACAATATCAGCGGATTATTAACACCTTGGAAAAGCTCTTTATGTTCGATACTACATTGGTGGTGGAAACCTATGTGTGGAGTTTGATTAATGAGGTGAAGATCTCCCGTGAAAAAATGGAACAGTATGCGCATGCGCTAGAGTTTCGTGCACAAGAAATGGAAGAGCTTTCACAGCGCGATCCATTAACAGGACTGTTAAATGTCCGGCATTTATCGACCTTATTGACCAGTATTTTATATACCGCACAGCGTAATCATGAACCTGTGACAGTAGTGTTTATTGATATCAATGATTTTAAAAAGATCAATGATGAACAAGGTCATCCACGTGGAGATCAGGTACTACAAATGGTTGCTGCGGCCATAAAGTCGGTTGCACGTTCGGATGATCATTGCTTCCGTTATGGCGGAGACGAATTTTGTTTGGTCTTGCCCGGATGTAGTGAAAAGCATGTGGAAGGGAGTTTTATCCCGCGTTTATTAGAAGCAGTGGCTGAAATGGAAGCAGGCTTAAGTTTAAGTATTGGGTTGTGTCAAACAGACCATCAGCAAGGCTATGTAGATGCGATGAGCTTAGTACAACAAGCCGATGCTAAAATGTATCAAGAGAAAAAGAATTATAAACGTTTGCAGGAACAACCCATGTCGAAAGAAGCGTGATCTGAGCCTAGAGAATGTCAAAAATGACAATGGATGAATTGCAAAACTTGAGCTAAATGGGTCTTAATCTTCCTGGAAATAATGTGATAAATACGCTTATTTCCTGCAAAAATAAAGCTGAAATAGCAGATGCATCCTGCAAAATCTTGTATAGAATAAAAGCAGTTGATGGGGGATAAGATGCAAGTTTTTCATTCAAAAAAAGATTGGTGGGTGGTGGCGTTTATTGTTTGTATGAGCGGTTTACTCATTCAATTATTATTGACCATGCAAGCCAAAGGCACGATGCAACAATACCCTCTTCATACCGCGGTGTATATTTTGACGGTATTACTGCTGTGGTGGCCAATACTCAATACACGTTATCAAATTTCCGCAACAGAATTAAATATCCGTAGCATGTTTCTACGTTGGCAAATTCCTTTGCAGGATATCCAACGCATCAGTGCAAGTCAGGATTTGTCTGCGGCACCTGCGCTTTCCATTAAACGTTTAAAAATTGAATATCTTCGAGATGGCAAAACCAAATTTGTCATGGTTTCACCGAAAGATCCGCAAGCTTTTGCTAAAGCGATTGGTGTTCCAATCCAATAAATATAAGAATGCTGAATAAAGGTATGTGAGCATGCCTTTTAAAGACCAGTGAATTATTTAATAATAACCAATTGTCCAAGTTGTGCATCTAGGTGTATTTTAGTTTGTTCGGGATGATTCAAAAAATACACCGCCAAAATAGGCTCAAGCTCGACCCGCATTTTTCGTGCTAAATGTCGTGCGCCATAACGAATATCATGGTTCTGATAAAAATGTGCTTTGGCTGCATCTGTGAGTTTGATACTGCGTTTTTGATGCTGTAGGCGTTGATTAAGTTTTTCCAGCTCAATTTCGACCAAGCAAGGTAAAGCATCATCTTGAACGGGTTGATATTGCAGTACACGGTCAATACGGTTAATAAATTCAGGGTCGAATTTACGTTGCATGACTTTTTCAATAATGCTGCTGACCGGCACGCGTTTGAGACAAACCTTCTGTATTTTTTCGGGTAAAAAATTTAACTTATCTAGATATTGCTGTGCCGCTTGCGCACCTACATTGCTGGTCATAAAGATCATACAATTACGAAAGTCGATTGTTTTTGTACCTGAGGTTAGGGTTAATTTTCCGCTATCCAGCACATTCATTAAGCCGCGAAGCACTTCGGTTGACGCTTTTTCCAGTTCATCAAAAAGCACGATGCCCGGACGGGTATGACTACCTGCAATGGCAACTTCATCAAATAAACTATGGCCTTCTTTAGAACCGACATAGCCCGGAGGCGCACCAGTAATGGCAGCCGCATAATGTTCCTGTGCGAGCGTGTTCATATCAATACGGCAAAAGGCATCAGGTCGGCCATAAATCACTTCACTGATTAAACGTACGGTTTCGGTTTTACCAACACCTGTCGGTCCAAGCATTAAGGTTACACAGAGTGGTCGTTCAGGACTGGAAAAATCAGCCTTGACCACATGCAGCATTTTTTCAATTTCGTCTAATACTGCTTCTTGTCCAATAATCCGTTGCTTTAAGCGTTGCATAACGTCACGCGGTTCAAAATGAAAACGCGGCTTACCCATCAAACGGTTTTTTTCAGCAGTGCTCTGCGTCGAAGTTGTCGGGTGTACGACATGGATGGCGGGATTGGCGTTCGTCATGCATCATGTTCCTAAAGCGGGATGTTTTGAGCATAGCAAATTTAGAATTTTGCATTAATAGCTTTTAGCAATCAGATCATTGCTATGAGCAACAATAAATTTGCGGGATTGCTTGAAAATGCAGGTAAAAGCATCACATCATGTCAAAGAGCAATATCGATGATGGAACAAGGCAAAAGTGAACGAAAACGCACGCGAACATATTGAAAAAATTCTTGCCAATATGACGACTCTACCCGGTGTTTACCGCATGTTGGGTAAAGACGGTGAGTTGCTGTATGTGGGTAAAGCAAAGAATTTAAAAAATCGTGTGTCGAGTTATTTTGTCAAAACCATTGAGCATCCCAAGACGCAAGCCTTGGTCGCCCGTATTTATGACATTGAAAGCTTGGTGGTGCGTTCTGAAACAGAAGCCTTATTGCTCGAACAAAACCTGATTAAGCTCCATCGTCCGCCGTATAACATCATGCTGCGAGACGACAAATCTTATGTCTATATTTTTATTTCAGCCGATAAACCCTATCCACGAATTGCCGCAGGACGTGGGAAAGGTAAGCATCAAGCTGGTAAGTTTTTTGGGCCTTATCCGAGTGCTTATAACGCGCGTGATACTTTGGTGGTGCTGCAAAAACTGTTTAATGTGCGTCAGTGTGAAAATAGCTATTTTTCGCAGCGCAAACGACCATGCTTGCAATACCAAATTAAACGCTGTTCCGCGCCTTGTGTGGGTTTGATCTCACCCGAAGATTACAAAGAGGATGTCAATAACTCGATTCGGTTTTTACAAGGCGACACTAAAGAGCTTAATCAAGAGCTGATTGGGAAAATGGAAGCTGCGGCCGAAGCACTCGAGTTTGAAAAGGCGGTGTTTTATCGTGATCGTATGGCACTGCTGCGTGATGTGCAAACTCAGCAAGCGATTTATAAAGTCAAAGGCGAGGCAGATATTATTGCCATTGCTTATCAAGCCGGTGTGACCTGTGTGCAAATCATGCATGTGCGCAATGGCAAAATGCTCGGCGGAAAGAGTTATTTTCCTGATATGTTGGGCGATGATTTGGGGCAAATGCTCTCAGATTTTATTGCCAATTTTTACTTTCAGGTGGCAGACGAAATCCCTGCGGAACTCATCATTAATGTCGATATTCCAGATCGCAAAGACATGGAAGATGCGTTGTACCAGCACTTTGAAAAGCGGATTCAAATCAAACATAAAGTGCGTGAAACCCGTGCAGAGTGGCAAGAATTGGCACAGATGAATGTACAACATGCGATTAAAGGTAAATTGGCTGACCATTTTGAATTGAATGAGCGCTTTCATCAGTTAGAGCAAGTCGTTGGGCGGCCGATTGACAGTATTGAGTGTTTTGATATTTCTCATACCATGGGTGAAGCAACCATCGCGTCTTGTGTGGTCTTTGATGCGGGCGGCGCAAGAAAGCGCGACTATCGCCAATTTTCCATCAATGACATTACCGAAGGCGATGACTATGCTGCCATGCGTCAAGCGCTGACCCGTCGCTATAAAAAGCACATGTTGCCCGATTTGTTGTTAATCGACGGGGGTAAAGGTCAATTACACATGGCGATGGAAGTCATGCAGGAGCTCGAGCTCGATGCGTTTATGGTCGGGGTGTCCAAAGGTGAGGGGCGTAAACCGGGTCTGGAAACCTTGCACTTTACCGATGGTGAAAAAATTCAATTGCCCGAAGACCATAAAGCCCTGCATTTGATTCAACAGGTTCGTGATGAAGCCCACCGCTTTGCCATTACCAAACACCGAGCGAAAAGAGATAAAAAGCGCGGCTCATCGGTACTTGAGGTGATTCCGGGCTTAGGGCCAAAACGTCGTCGGGATCTTTTGACCCATTTTGGTGGCATTCAAGGGGTGTTGAAGGCTTCTGAAAATGATTTAAAACTAGTGCCGGGCTTAGGCGATGTGATGGCGCGCACCATTTATAAAATCCTACATGAATAGAGACTAAGTTCAATCGATGACGCATCAAGTCTGAATTTGCCAAAATGCTCATTGACGCATGAGTCACTGATCATTCACATCATTTGATTTTTATACAATGATATAAAAATCAAAAATATGATCAGGGATGATGATGTCACTCGCACAGTTGTATCAACATATTGAACACAATGAATGGGTTGAGATTCCAGAAGGATGGTTGCAAGGACGTACGATCTATGGCGGCTTAGTGGCTGGCATGATGATGCACAAAGCCGTTGCCACCATTGCCGATCCGCAGCGACGTTTACTCAGCTGTAGTGTGACATTTGTAGGCCCAGTACAATTGGCGCCCGTGCGTTTAAGTGCTGAAATTTTAAGACAGGGCAAATCCGTCACCACCATCGAAGTTCGACTTTGGCAAGATGATGCAGTACAAAGCATTTTATTGGCGAGTTTTGGTGTTCCACGTGAATCAACTATTGCCGTCAATCAGGAACGTCAAGCACCCGATTTCCCTGAAGTGAGCAGTTTAAAGATCGCCGAACATCATCCACTTGCACCCCAGTGCTTTCAGCAAATGGATTTGGCCTGGGTAGATGGGCAGTATCCGTGTACTGCAAGCAAAAAACCTGACTTTAGTGGTTGGATGCGTTTTAACCCAGAACGTCATGATAACCGTAAGATGACTGTTGCTGACCTAATGGTCTCGATGGATATGTGGCCGCCCGGCGTACTGCCTATGTACAAAACTATGGCGCCTGCGAGTTCTTTAACATGGACATTGACCTATGTACATCTCTTGCAATCAAACTTACATAATTGGTTTAAATATAAAGTATTTACCGACTATGCCGCGGATGGCTACGCTACAGAATATGCTCATTTATGGGATGAAAATAACCAGTTGATAGCGATTGCGCGACAGACTGTTACGGTGTTTGCCTAGTGACACTGCGGGGCATTTCGTATAAAGTGAGTGCAACTAACGATGGATAAATCCTCAAATTATTCTGCATTTTCATCGTGCATGAGGGGAAAACTGGGGTGTCTATGACAACAGGTCGAATCCTGAATATTCCTAATATTTTAACATTGGCACGAATTGCTTTAATTCCTGTGTTTTTGTTGGTGGCGTATTGGCCACCTGCAATGGGCGTGGGTGAGCATGCTGCAAGCATGTCACGTCATATATTGCTGACCGCTATTTTTGTGATCGCAGCTGTCACTGACTGGTTTGATGGCTATCTTGCGAGAAGTTTAAATCAGACTTCAGCATTTGGACGTTTTCTCGATCCTGTTGCAGATAAACTGATGGTCGCAACAGCCTTGATCGTCTTGGTGCAATGGCAACCAACCATTTCGATGGCCTTTGCAGCGATTGTGATTATTTCACGTGAAATCACGGTGTCTGCGCTACGTGAGTGGATGGCTGAATTAGGCGCACGTACCAGTGTTGCGGTTTCAACCGTTGGTAAATATAAAACAGCATTTCAGATGATTGCGATTTCAGTGTTCTTGCTGAATTGGCAGCCCCTAGAAATGTTGGCGTATGGATTGCTCTATACAGCCGTAGTTTTAACGTTATGGTCGATGTTTATTTATTTAAAAGCCGCATGGCCGTATTTAAAGCAACCTTGATTTAAAGGTAGTTATTAAAAGCTCCGTGATCGGGGCTTTTTTATTGCCGAGTTTTTAGAAAAAATTGAGGGGGTTGACTAGTTTGAATAGCGCTTCATTTGATTAGAGCTTGAAGTTAAATGTGAGATGTTAGCGCAAATTTTGGATAAAAAAATTCCCAGATTTTGGGGGAAATCTGGGAAGGAAAATCGGGGTTACTTATCGCTATTATGGAAGATGTTTCCATCTTCTTGATTGCTATTATAGGAAAGCAGATTTAGAAATACATGGAGTTTATTGTAGTGTAATGTTGTGTTTTATTGAGAAATGTATCACAAATTTACATTAAGAATTTTTGATACAAATTGGCCGATAACTTTGGTAGGTTTTGTTTGGATTTAAACATTGAAAATCGATATATGTGATGATAAAAATACATTTAACATTATTTAAATAATAAATACATTTATTTAAGTTTAAATAAAATTGATCAATGGATAAAAGATATTTCAGCAATGATGAAGATCATTTCCCAATGAAAGCTTACACAGACGTCATCTTTGTTTTGCGAAAATATCAGTGCTCCGAAGCACAAAAAAAGAGCCTTTTTAGGCTCCTTCATGACATTTGAAGCTACACGCTTCGCTTGTCTTGCATCATTTGTAGAATAGCAAAAAAGAATCCCCTAATTTGGAGATTCTTTTCAATTCAAGCCTACGCGCAGCATAGCTGCTTGTCTTGCGGCGTGGCAGTACTCCTAAGCACAAAAAAAGGAGCCCCTTTGGACTCCTTCATGACATTTGAAGCTACGCGCTTCGCTTTTCTTGCGTAATTTTTAGAGCAATAAAAAAGAATCCCCAAGATTGGAGATTCTTTTCAATTAAAGCCTACGCACAGCATAGCTGCTTGTCTTGCGGCGTGGCGGAGCAGTGCTCCGCTTTATCACGCCTCAGGCTTTAGGCCTTCGGCTTTTTCTAAAGATTCATCATTGCTGAAGAATTTTTCACGTTGCTCTTCAAGGAACTTTTTCGCGTCAGCTTCAAACACGTTTAAACGTTTTTCATTGATCAACGTAGTTTGGTGTTTTAGCCATTCTTGCCAAGCTTGTTTAGATACCGTATCAAACAATTCTTGTCCCTTCGCACCCGGGAATGGTGCAAAGTCTAAACCTTCCATTTCAGCCTGATATTTACGGCAAAACACTTGTCGAGACATATCAATACTCCATTTAACTTGAAAAAGTTATGCGTAAAGTTTTTCTAAACGTGCGTGTGCGCGTTCAATTGCTGCTTCAACTTGAGCAGGTGCAGTACCACCAATGTGGTTACGTGCATTGACAGATGCTTCAAGTGTTAATGCTTTTTCGAAGACATCGGCCTGAATCAAGTCAGAGAACTGTTGAAGTTGCTCAAGGGTTAATTCTGAAAGATCTTTGCCTTCTTGAACACCGAGAGCAACTGCTTTACCCACAATCTCATGTGCATCACGGAATGCCACGCCATTTTTAACGAGGTAGTCGGCAAGGTCAGTTGCAGTTGAGAAGCCACGCAGCGCTGCTTCACGCATGATGTCAATGTTTGGCACTAGTGCAGGGATCATGTCGGCAAATGCCATGAGTGAGCCACGAACAGTATCAATTGCATCGAATAGTGGTTCTTTATCTTCTTGGTTGTCTTTGTTGTATGCCAAAGGTTGACCTTTCATTAGGGTCAATAGGCTCATCAAGTCACCATATACACGGCCAGTTTTACCACGAATCAACTCAGGAACGTCTGGGTTTTTCTTTTGCGGCATGATTGAAGAGCCGGTGCAAAAACGGTCAGGAATGTTCACAAATTTGAATTGTGCCGATGTCCAAAGAATCATTTCTTCTGACATACGTGATAAATGCATCATGATGAGTGATGCTGCAGCATTGAATTCAATACCAAAATCACGGTCAGATACGGCGTCTAAAGAGTTTTCAGCGACAGCTTCAAAACCTAGTAATTCGGCAGTGAATGCACGGTCAATTGGGTAGGTTGTTCCTGCAAGTGCAGCAGAACCTAAAGGCATACGGTTGGTACGTTTACGGCAGTCGATTAAACGCTCTGAGTCACGTACCAACATTTCAAACCACGCCATTAAATGGTGGCCAAAAGTCACTGGCTGTGCAGTTTGTAAATGCGTGAAGCCCGGCATGATGGTATTGGTATTTTTCGCCGCTAAGCCTAGGATGCCTTTTTGTAATTTTTTCAATAATTCTAAAATCGCATCGATTTCGTCGCGAACATACAGACGGATATCGGTTGCAACTTGGTCATTACGACTACGACCGGTGTGTAGTTTTTTACCTGTAATACCGATACGTTGAGTCAAGCGTGACTCAATATTCATGTGCACATCTTCTAGGTCAATGCGCCATTCGAAGTTACCCGCTTCAATTTCTGCTTTAATGGTGTTTAAGCCATTAATAATATCGTCACGCTCTTGTTCAGTCAGAACGCCGACTTTTGCAAGCATGGTTGCATGTGCAATTGAACCTGCAATATCTTGTTTATAAAAGCGTTGGTCAAACTGTACAGATGCTGTAAATTCAGCAACAAAAGTGTCAGTAGCTTCGGAAAAACGACCGCCCCACATGCCTGAAGTTTGGGCTTGTGACGGATTTGAGGAATTAGAAGATGTGGTCATGTCGGCTCAATAAGATAAAAAGCATAGAACTGAGCAAGAGTATAGCAAATTCGAACCCAGTTGCCGAAGGGCAAGTTGATCAAACTTTTAGACAGGGTTTAGGTCTATGACAATTTCTGTATTTTCAGGAAAAATGGGCCGTTGGCACTATCTGTGGGAGCTGTTTCTTGCGGGCAATATTGTGGCTTTGGTTTTGGTCTTGGCCCAAGCTCAATCGTGGCAAGCCTTAAGTGTTTCCAGTGTCATGCAGCATGTGTTGTTTATTAACTGGATATTATTGGCATTTGCAGCATTTTCAGAGCTTTTGCAGAGCAAGACGCGTGGTTTAAGCATGAAAATGCTCATGTTTAGCGGGTTTGTTTTATTGCAAGCTTTGGTGTTATTCACCACCATAACTTTAAATGTTTTGATCTATTTTGGTGAAAATTTCAGTTTAGCTGGTTTGAGTGCAGACGTTTTAACTGCTGGTGTGGTTTTAAATCTGAGCTATGGGGTATTACTTGGGGCATTTTGTTTTCGATATTTATATTTAAGAGAACAGTGGGGTCGACAACATCATAGTGAATTAAACTCACGCATTCAGGCTATGCAAGCTCGGATTCATCCACATTTTTTATTTAATAGCTTAAACAATGTGATTAGCTTGATTGCGATTGACCCAGATAAAGCGGAGCAAATGCTACTGAATTTATCTCGATTATTCCGTGCAAGTTTTCAAGAATTGAAGTTGGTAAGTCTCAAAGATGAGATCGATCTGTGTCAGCGTTATTTGGCCATTGAACAAATGCGTTTAGGTGATCGGCTTAAGGTGGAGTGGAAACTAGAAGGTACTGAACAATACGCTCAAGTACAAATTCCACTATTAACTTTACAACCTTTATTAGAAAATAGTATTTTTCATGGAGTTGAAAAGATTTTGACAAAGAGTACGATAAATATATTGATTGAAATATTACAAAATCAAATTAATATCGTTATTACAAATCCCTATACACAGGATACAATTAAATTACGTCAGGGGAATGGTATTGCCATCGAAAACGTGAAACAGAGACTTGAGGCATATTATGGTCAGCATGTCACTTTTCAAACCTACGCAGGCGAGGGGATGTATACGACTGTGGTGCAATATCAATATAAATAGAAATCTCAGTTGACCAATAAAAATAAATGACGTTAACGAGATAAGGAGGAGAAATGGACATCCTAATCTGTGATGATGAGCCTCTAGCAGTAGAGCGATTGTCACGTTTAGTCACTCAACTTGGACATCAAGTGGTTGCGAAAGCTTCACATGGTCAACAAGCGATTGACTTGGCTCAAAGCCTCGAGCCTGATGTCATCTTACTAGATATACAAATGCCTGAAATGGATGGGTTGACTTGCGCGAAATTGTTGCGTGAATTAGACCCCATGCCCGCTATTATTTTTTGCACTGCATATGATCATCATGCACTTGATGCATTTAAATCGAATGCAGAGGGATATTTACTAAAACCAGTTATGCAACAGGAATTGCAGCAGGTTTTAGATCATTTAACTAAATTAACCCAAGCTCAATTGAGCACGATAAAACAAAAAGAAAATATGGACGAAATTAAAATCAGCCGCCATCAAATCGCGGCAAAGACTTATCGTGGTGTAGAACTGGTCCCTGTGGAAAATATTTATTATTTTCTTGCAGATCAGAAATATGTCACTGTTCGGCATAAAAATGGCAATGTACTTATTGATGAAACGCTGAAGGATTTAGAGCATGAATTTGGTGATCGCTTTATACGCATTCATCGCAATGCCTTGGTGTCTGTGAGCTTTTTAGATGGTTTGGAAGTCGTAAGCTCAGGGCAATATCAGGTGCGTTGTCGAGATTTAGAAGAGCGTTTGGCGGTCAGCCGTCGACATTTACCAAATTTACGTGAGCGAATACAAAAATTATAGGGCAAGGGTCAAAGCACATTGCGAATTAAGCTTGCATTTTCAACTGAGCAAGTTAAGTTTAGAATAATAGCCCTATAGACTGTATTTTAAAATTTATGAATATCCTTAAGATCGCAACTCGACAAAGCCCGCTTGCACTTTGGCAGGCGGAACATATTCGTGCACGCTTAGAAGCACTTCATGCAAATTTGAAAGTTGAGTTGGTGACCTTTGTGACCCAAGGTGACAAGATTCTAGATACCCCTTTAGCCAAAATTGGGGGAAAAGGATTATTTGTAAAAGAATTAGAAGCGGCGTTGTTGGATGGTCGTGCAGACTTGGCAGTTCATTCGATGAAAGATGTGCCAATGGCTTTGCCTGAAGGTTTAAGCTTGGCCGTGATTTGTGAGCGTGAAGACCCATTAGATGCTTTCGTTTCAAATACTTATAACAGTTTTGATGATTTACCCCAGGGTGCGAAGGTGGGGACGTCGAGCTTGCGCCGCAAATGCCAAATTTTAAAACAACGTCCAGACCTTGAAATTATTGATCTGCGTGGCAATGTGGGTACGCGTTTATCTAAACTCGATGCGGGTAACTATGATGCGATTATTTTGGCGAGTGCAGGGCTGAAGCGTTTGGGCTTAGCAGAGCGTATTCGTCATACTCTTGAGCCTGTTGTGAGTTTACCTGCAGTTGGACAAGGTGCATTGGGCCTAGAATGTCGTAGCCAAGATCAAGCTGTATTGGATTTAATTTTGCCCTTAATGCATGCAGAGACCAATTCTTGTGTACGTGCAGAACGTGCTTTTAATGCATATCTAGAAGGTGGCTGCCAAGTACCGATTGCAGGTTATGCAACCTTAGAAAATGGTCAGATTCATTTGGAAGGTCGAGTCGGTAGTGTTGACGGTCAAACCTTGTTGAAAGCACAGCAAGTAGGTCTTCCCGAACAGGCTGAACAGCTCGGTGTCAAATTGGCCCAAGACTTGTTAGCCCAAGGTGCCGGTGAAATTTTAAAGGCACTGTATTAATACATGCTTTTTATCAATACACGTCCGACAGATCGTGCAGCGCAGCTTAGCTTGACGCTGCGCTCTGCGGGTGTTGCTGTGGCTGAGCTTCCATTACTTGAGCTTAAGCCGCGGGCATGGTCAGAAGCATTGGCAGTGTGCTATGCCCAGTTGAGTGCTGCGGATGTATTGGTTGTGGTGAGCCCCTCTGCGGTCACCTTTGGTATACAAGGTCTGCGTAAGGCAGGCATTTCACTTGAACAGCTCGAACATACTCAATGGATTGCAGTCGGTGACGCAACCGCAGCAAAGCTGGCTGATTATGGCATTCACAGTGTCGTACCGCAGGTGGAAACCTCGGAGGGAATGCTCACTTTAAGCCATTTAGAACAATTGGAGGCCGGGGCTTGCGTTGCATTTTGGCGCGGTGAAGGTGGTCGTCAATTTATGATGCAGCAGTTGCTAGCACGTGGCATTCAGATTCTTAATTTTGTGCTATACGAACGCCATCTACCGGAAGAGACCACTCAAAAAGTAAAAACACTCATTTCTGAACATCAGTTGTCATCTCCGTATTGTATGTTGATCACCAGTGAGGCCAGTTGGCTCAATTGGCTTGACTTGATTCAGTCGCATTTATCAGTGCTGAGTCATGCACATTTTTTAGTTTTAGGTGTAAGGTTGTTCGAGCTACTTGAGCAAAGTCGTATAACACTGAACAAAGATTTTAAAATTATTCAACTCGAAGATTTAAACGCGACACACATATTGCAGCATGTGCAGGTCGTGCAGGGAAATACATGAAGAAGTTGTTTGTCGTCGTGGTCATTGCCGCAGTACTTTGGTTGGCTAAACTCAGTTTTGACCTATTTCAAGTCAATGCTCAACAAACCGAACTGATGCAACAACAAACTTTATTGCAACAGCGCAATGCAGGTTTGAATGATCAGGTCGTGGCTTTGAAACGCCGGTTGAGCGGCACAGCGACCGAGATGGCGGCTGCAACGACATCGAATGCTTCGATTGCTGCTGAGGCGACCCATAGTATTGAGCCAATGATGGTTGTGGGCCAGCAACTTGATTTGGTTGAATTTGCCATGCAGCAACAACAATTTGCTGTCGCTTTAGAAAAATTAAACCAATTAGACCAACAATTAGATCAGTTGAGCTTGGCACCTGCACTGCGTATGAGTTTGCATCAGGTGATTCAAAAAGACCGTGAGACCTTAAAGCAATATGTGACAGAGCGTCAGTTGCAATCTGATAAAGTGAAAAATACCCTGCAATCCATCGATCAATTGTTAGAAAAAGAAATATTAAAGCCCTATAGTTCAAAAGAGCAGCAAAAAGGTCTTTCTTTTTGGCAAAAATGGATTCAAGTCGAATCAGTCGAACAACCGAGTCCCGTATTAATGCAGCGTAGCTTGGTATTAAAAGAAATGCAGTTACGTTTAATTTTGGCTCAGCAAGTTTTAAATCAAGGACAATATCCTCAATTTCAACAAGAAATCACTGAAATTATGCAAATTATGCAGCAATTGCCAGATGCTTCATTAAAACCGATACGCCAACGTCTAGAACAATTAAAGGACATTCCGGTTATTTCTGTACCGCTATTAAATACTCGGGCACTCATAGGATAATCGACTATGAAACATATTTTATTGGCCTATTTATTTATTAGCTTATTGGTTGTTGCCATTATTAGTTTGCTGAGTTTTGGACATGGTGCAGGCTATGTCTATTTATACTGGCGTGAATGGCAAGTTCAATCCAATATTTGGTTTTTAGCATTATTGCTGGCACTACTGAGTTTGTTCGTGCAAATGCTTTGGTATGCGGTTAAACGCTATTTAAGTCGAGAGCAGCGTAAATCTGAAACAGTCTTTAGTTTTAATAAACTGCATCCCTATGAACAATTGGCTGTCATTTGGCTTTTAAATGCTGCGCAAGATCAAAAAAACTTTATTCAGCAAGCTTTTACTGAGTCTGGATTATTAAAAGGGGTGATTGATGCGCGTTTATATTGGATTCAGCAACAATATGAAACAGCATTAAATGCATTAACTCAGACCAATCCAATGGCTTTTGAACTCGCAGAATTGCAACGGATTGAAATTTATTTATCCCAACAAGAGGGTGAAAAGGCTTTAACGCATCTCGAATTTTTGAATCAACATGAATTATCGCCATGGTTGCAAAAAGTCAGCACTGCCTATGAGCAGCGTTTAACCACGCTATGGGGCATGTTTGCGTTGCAGTTTCCTTGGTTGTATTTGCGTTCGACACGTTATGGACATTTAGATGAGCTGACAAAACAAGCTTGGTTGGAGCAATTATTATCTGCATTTGATCAAGCTGATGTCGATGACTTACAGCATTTAAAGCAGCGTTATTTGGATTTGCAAGATCAAATAACAGAGCGTAAATATGCGGTCAAAGTGTTGTGGTTAAAAGTCTTGTCTCGTATGCCAGAGATGAGTCAGGAACATGAGCAATTGGCTATTCATTTACTTGAACAGCAATTTAACAAAGAAGTGTTCTTTTTGTGGTTCCAGCAAAAAATGTTGAAGCAAAACCCTGACTATGTGGCTGTAGAACAGCAGATTCAACGTTGGGAAGAAAAGTATCCTGCACTACCTGTTTTTAGTTTTGCAAAATGGAATATTTACCAAGCGACAGAACGCCAAGCTGAGGCGGATGCATTATTAGAATTATATCCAGATGATGTATTAATGAGTTATTTACGTATCAAGTCAGCCTTAAATCAGCAGGATGACTTGATCAAACAATTAAATTTAATATTTGAAAATAATGCCAATTTTATGGAAATTCGAATATAAGGACATTATATGCAAGAAGATTTAGCTCAATATTCATTGATTCATACTCAACACGTCGCTTGGGGGGATATGGATGCTTTTGGGCATGTAAATAACGTGCATTATTATCGTTATATGGAAAGTGCGCGGATTGGTTATTTAGACCAGTTGGATATATTTGATCAGTCTGTGGTTACGGTTGTGGCTTCAAGCCAGTGTAAATATTTAAGCCCCGTGATTTATCCTGATATTTTAAAAGTGGCAACGCGCGTTGAAGAATTAAGGAATAGTGCATTTCGTATGAGTTATATATTATGGAGTGAAAAGCAACAAAAAATCGTTGCAACAGGCGATGCAGTTATTGTGTGCGTGGATAAAACTACCCTACAAAAAACTTCAATTCCAGAAAGTATAAAGACAAAAATAAAAGCTTTAGAGATTTCAGTGGGAAATAATATTTAAATACAATTTAACTTTATATATTTTAAGGAGTCGTGTTAAAATATTGTAGTAAAATGAAAATTATTTATTGAATAAAAATTTTATTATAATATTATGAGCGAGTTTTCATAAGCATTATTAAAATGAAATTTCGGAGTTAAAGATTATGCCTGATATTAGTAATTTATCAGTTGAAGAGTTAAAGAAGCTTCAAGTAGAAGCTGAAGCATTGATTGCATCTAAAAAAGATCAAGCGATTGAAGATGCGTACAACCGTATTGTTGAAATTGCAGAAAATTTAGATTTAAGCGTTGAACAAATCCTTGAATTTGGTTCAAGCAAACGTAAAAAATCAACTCGTAAAGCGGTTGAGCCACGTTACCGTAGCAAAACCAATGCAGATGACACTTGGACTGGTCGTGGTAAGCAACCACGTTGGTTAGTGGCTGAGTTGGAAAAAGGCGCGAAACTAGAAGATTTCTTAATTTAAGAATAATTCATGAAATCGTCATATCCTGAGTTCAGGATAATTAAACCAGGCAAATGCCTGGTTTTTTTATCTCTTTGAATTGGCTATGCAGAAAAAGTATGCATAATGTGTCTATAAAGAAAAATGTTTAAATGATGGAAAAAAATTGATGGATCGGTTGTGGTGGGATGATCAATAAAACTAATAATATTCGGTGGCTCATTTTTGCTGCGATCAGTTTTTTAATTTTCGTTATGCTGCAAGTGCCAGCAGCGTGGCTCATTACAAAGTTTTATAAAAATAACCAAATGCTACATAACGTCAGTGGCAATATTTGGCATGGGCAAGCAGATTGGACACGAGGAAATTTGAAAGGCTCGTTAAACTGGAACACACGCCCGTGGGATTTGATTTTATTACGCTTGGGTGCAAATGTTGAAATTCATAGTGGCAATACCAAACTACAAGGTGTGATGGGGTATGGTTTTGGTAAAAGTATTAGTATTAAAAACTTAGAGGGTCAAATTGCTCCTGAAACCTTAAAAAGTTTTGCCGATTGGCAATGGCCAATGAATGCCATTCAATTAAAAGATGTGCAGTTTAAATATAAGCCACAACAGGGATTTAGTCGTTCATCAGGCGAGATACAGTGGGCAGGTGGGGATTTATCATTTAGCTTTGCACAGCGTCAAGAGTCAATGAATGTGCCTGCCATGTTGGCTCAATTAAAAGACGATAATGGCAAATTGTCGATTGATGTTCGAGATCAACGTGAACAAAAAATGATGAATATGTCACTTGAGCCAGACCTCATGTTGGATGTGCAATTAACCCAGCGCTTTTTGATGAATGTTGCTTCCTATGAAGGTAAGGCAGGATTAGATACGTATGTGATTAGTTCGCGTCAACCCCTATTGAGTGGGGTGAACTGATGGCTGACTATTTCGAAAAAATCCGCGAGATCAATTGGAAGCAAACAGATCGACTTGCACCTGTGGTCTTGGTTTTAATAATTTTGTACTTGTGCTGGAAGTTAGCCGCTTTATTTTGGTTATTGATTGCACCGCCACAAGCCATGCAGTTAGACCGAGTTGAATTGGGTTCACAGCAAACGCAAGTTCCTAATATTAGCTCTTTTGCCTTGTTTCAGGAAAACCGCAGTTCAGCAGCTGACGCGCAGTTAAATATGGTGTTACAAGGTGTGGTGGTTGGACAGCCAAGTCGCTACTCGTCGGCAGTGATTAAGGTCAATGAGAGTTCAGATCGCTACTTGGTTGGAGAAACCATTCAAGGTTCATCATATCAACTGGCTGAAGTTTATTGGGATAAGGTGATTTTAACGCAGGGTAATGGTGCACGGCGTGAATTAGCGTTCCAAGGTATTGAAAACGGATTAGATCAACCGATTGTCCCTACAGCCAATGCAACATCAGGCGGATCTTTGCAAAATAACAGCATGCAAAATGCAGCTAATCCTGCAAATTCAGGGCAAGGCACGACGCAGTCCGCGATTGGTCAGGCCGTACAACGCATGACAGAAAATCGTGAGCAATATCTGCAGGAAATGGGGGTGAATCCATCAGGTAATGGTGGGTTTGAGATTTCAAATCGAACACCTGCTGCCTTGAGAAATAAATTGGGTTTGCAACCGGGTGACCGCATCATGTCTTTAAATGGGCAGGCAGTCGGTGCAGGACAATCTGAGGCGCAATTATTAGAACAAGCCCGCCGTGAAGGGCAGGTGAAACTTGAAGTCAAACGTGGTGATCAAGTGATGACCATACAACAGGATTTTTAGTGATGTTTCATCACTTTATAGGGTTAGGAAACACAGGCGTATATGGCTTTATTTAATAATAACCGTTCAATTTTAGCTGCCTATGCCATGGTGCCCTTGGTTGCTATGGTCAGCACAGCAAGTTATGCACAAACATGGAAAATCAATTTACGTGATGCAGATCTTACGGCATTCATTAATGAAGTCGCAGATATCACGGGGAAAAATTTTGCAGTTGATCCACGGGTACGAGGAAATGTAACGGTTATTTCCAATAAGCCTTTAAATAAAAATGAAGTCTATGACCTGTTTCTCGGTGTATTGAATGTCAATGGCGTGGTGGCGATTCCATCGGGCAACACCATTAAACTGGTTCCAGACAGTAATGTAAAAAGCTCGGGCATTCCTTATGATGCGCGCCACCGTGCGTCTGGAGACCAAATTGTCACCCGAGTAATTTGGCTTGATAACACCAATGCCAACGACTTAATTCCAGCCCTACGTCCACTGATGCCGCAATTTGCACATTTGTCAGCAGTGGCGGGGACCAATGCGCTGATCGTCTCAGACCGTGCTAGTAATATTTACCAGCTCGAAACGATTATTCGTAATTTAGATGGAACGGGTCAAAATGATATCGAAGCCGTGACGCTGCAATCGAGTCAGGCCGAAGAAATGATTGGGCTGTTAGAGTCGATGAGTTCGACCGGCGCATCAAAAGACCCGAAAGGTTCACGAATTCGTATTATTGCGGACAATCGAACCAATCGTATTATCATTAAAGGTGATACAGCGACACGTAAGCGTATTCGTAAGATTATTGAGACCTTAGATGTGCCTGCTGCAGATCGATTGGGTGGATTGAAAGTTTTTCGTCTAAAGTATGCAAGTGCCAAAAACTTGTCAGAAATCTTACAAGGCTTGGTCACAGGGCAGGCCGTTTCGAGTACAAATTCATCGAATAGCTCAAATAGCAGCACGATGAACAGTTTAATGAATGATAGTAACAGTTCGAATTCACAGTCATTCAGTTCACAAAATAACACCAGTTCAGGTATTAACCTCAACAGCAATAACTCTTCCAATAATACGCAAAACGGTATTTCAAGTTTTAATGCCAATGGCGTGAGTATTATTGCCGATGCCACACAAAATGCACTGATTGTAAAAGCAGATCCGCAGCTCATGCGTGAAATTGAATCTGCGATTCAGCAGCTCGATATTCGTCGTCAGCAAGTGCTGATCGAAGCGGCGATTATTGAAGTTGAAGGCACGGATACCGATCAGCTCGGTGTGCAATGGGCGTTGGGTGATATCAGTAGTGGTATCGGCTTAATTAACTTTGATAACTTTGGTTCTAGTTTAAAAAATATTGCCGCAGGTTATTTAACTGGTGGTGCTGCGGGTGCGGGTAGCGCGGTGAGTGCGGGTACTTCTGTAGTTCTTGGTGATTATCGTGAAGGCAGTGATGGTTCGCGCAAACTCTATGGTGCGATGATTCAGGCCTTAAAAGAAAAGACCAAATCCAATTTATTATCTACACCGTCGATAGTGACGATGGACAACGAAGAAGCCTATATTGTGGTGGGTGAAAACGTTCCATTTGTGACAGGTTCGGTCACCACCAATGGTGGTACAGCCAATCCGTATACATCGATTGAGCGTAAAGATGTCGGTGTTACTTTGAAAGTTGTGCCGCATATTGGTGATGGCGGCTCGGTGCGTTTAGAGGTCGAGCAAGAAGTTTCTGATGTAAAAGACAATAAAGGTCAAGCGTCGGACTTAGTTACGACTAAACGTGCGATTAAAACCTCGATCTTGGCAGAGCATGGTCAAACGATTGTGTTGGGTGGTTTGATCTCGGACAATACATTGCATGGGCGTCAATCCGTTCCGGGGCTCGGGGCTATTCCTGTACTGGGCAAACTTTTTAGCTCGGAAGGAAAATCCAACAGTAAACGCAATTTGCTGATCTTTATTCATCCGACCATTGTTGGAAATTCTGCTGATGTGAAGAAAATGTCTCAGCAACGTTACAGTCAGCTCTATAGTCTGCAACTGGCACTGGATAATGACGGTAATTTTGCGAAATTACCTGAAAATGTGGACGATGTGTATCAGCAGCGCATACCTGTTTCAAAAGGTACAGCACCAGCCCCTGTGTATAAGACGGTACCTACAGCACCACAAACCACACAGCCAGCGGCAGTGGTCTCCACGCCAGTCGCCATTGAACCTGCAGTGAAGCGCCAAACCATAACCGTACCGAATGGCAAAGTGGCGGAAACTCCTTAGGTTAGACAGTAGGGTGGTTTAGCTTTGAAACCACTGCATGCTATGATGAAAAAAACGAGCAATAGAGAATTAACTTCATGACTTGGAAAATTCAAGCAATTTCTGGTGATTTAACAGGACAAGAAATTAGTATTGAGCGAGATATGTTGGTGGGTCGTCATCAACAAGCAGATATTGTTTTACAAGAATCTGATGTATCGCGTAAACATGCTGCCTTTGTACTGAAAGATCAGGCACTCTGGTTGCAAGATCTCAATTCATCCAATGGGACGTTTATTAATGATGTCCGTTTGACTGGTGAATCACTTTTAAAAGAAGGTGATATTGTACAGTTTGCCAGTGTGAAGTTTAGTTTATTGGCTCCAGCTAAAGCTGTTCAGATCCCAGCGGATATTGAACAAAGCGTTGAATCGTTGCAAACAGAAGAAATTACACCTGTTCAGCAGCCGTCTGAAGCTGTTGCGGTTTCTGAAACTGCGGCACAAGAACCTGTTGTTAAAACGTCTGAAACTGAAACACAAGAGCCTATCGTTAAAACTGCAGCACAACAAATGAATGATCAAGGGATGCCAGAGTTGAAAGAGCGTGATGGTTCAGTTCAATTGACTCGTGATGGTATGCCGACCAATGTGGGTGTGCCTAAACCTGCGCCAATCCCTGAGGGAATTGACATTACTGCTGCTCCGAAAAATGAAGCATGTGATGTAGAAATTCCAGCGACATGTGTAGAGCAAGAGCGTGAAGCGCAAAAAAATGCCTCTGTAGGCTTAATCTCAGTCATTGTTTTAATCATTCTTGCAATTATTGCATGGGTGTTGTTTAAATAAACCGAGACATTCCTCAAAAGGCATGCATGGGCATGCCTTTTTTATGGGGAAAATTTACAAAAAAATAGAGGGATATTATGTTTGAAGTTCGTTTAGCAGAACGCCAAATGATTTTATTTGATCTGGATGGAACGCTAGTCGATTCAGCATCTGACTTACATCGTGCGATGAATATGAGTCTAAATGCGTTGCAATTACCTTTGGTCACAGAAGAGCAGGTGCGAAACTGGATTGGGAAAGGGACTTCATTATTTTGTCATAGCGTACTTGAATACTTGACCGGAAAGGTGGATGCCGCACAGCACCATCTTTTACTGGAAACTTTTCTAAAGATTTACAATGCCGATCCTTGTGTCTTGACGCAGCCCTTTGACGGCATTCTATCGTTCTTGGATTGGGCAAAAGCAGAGCAGAAAATTCTGATTTGTGTAACCAATAAACCAGAGCAACCGGCACGCAGTATTGTACAGGCACTGGGTATGCATGATTACTTTGATGATGTGATAGGCGGAGATCGTTTTGAAGAGCGGAAACCACATCCCAAGCAGCTAGAGTATTGTGCGGAACATTATGCCTTGCCAAAACAGCAAATTTTGATGGTGGGTGATTCTGTCAATGATGTAGAGGCAGCACGTCGTGCTGGTATTGATTGTATTGTGGTCAGCTATGGCTATAATCATGGTGAAAATATTCGAGATTGTCAGCCGCAGCATGTGGTCGATAACTTAAAAGAATTATTGGGTTGAAATAATTAGGGTTAAGGAAGTGAAAATGAGCAAGTGTGTAGGTTTTCGATGGCGTCACTCAATCAGCATGAGAAGAAATTAACTGAAATTGACCACGCGAAATATAGAGAAACCGAGATGACTACACAAACTCAATTTGAACAACTGAAATCTGCTGGATATAACTTGATTCCAGTCTATCGTCAGCGCTTGGCAGATACAGAAACTCCGCTGTCTGTCTTTGCGCGATTAAAACAACATAAACAAGCCTATTTATTTGAATCTGTAGAGGGTGGCGAAAACTGGGCACGTTACTCCATTATTGGTTTGGGTGAGTCCACCGTATTTTCGTGTAATGAAGGGCAGTTGACCGTTCAACATGTTGATGGTTCGATTGAAAAACAACAATGTGCAGACCCATTTCAATACATCCGTGACTTCCAAGCACAATATAAAGTCCCTACACAGCAAGATTTGCCTACGTTACCGAGCTTTACCGGTGGATTGGTTGGATACTTTGGTTATGACGCTGTGCGTTATATCGAACCGAAGCTCAATAATGTGCCAGAAGCTGACCCAGTCGGGATTCCAGATATTTGGATGATGCTATCTAAAACCGTCATTGTCTTTGATAACCTCAAAGATACTTTATTCTTAATTGTACATGCCGATGTAAATGATGCTGAGGCCTATACCCAAGCGCAGCAACAATTGGATGAGCTAGAAGAACTTTTGGCAACCCCAATTGCACTCAAAGCAAATAAGCATACTGCACCACAGTTTGAATCCATCACTGGACATGACAACTTTATTGACTCTATTGCAAAAGTAAAAGAGTACATTAAAGCCGGTGATGTGATGCAGGTTGTGCCGGGCCATCGTATGGTATCCGATTTTGATGGTGAGCCTTTGCAGGTCTATCGTGCACTACGTCACCTCAATCCATCTCCATATTTGTTCTTGGTGCAAGGGCAAACACTTGAGAATGACATTCCCTTTCATATCGTCGGTTCATCACCTGAAATTTTGTCCCGCCTAGAAAATGGTGTAGCAACAGTTCGTCCTTTGGCGGGCACGCGACCACGGGGTAAAACCAAAGAAGAAGATTTAGCACTTGAAAAAGATTTGCTATCTGATGAAAAAGAAATTGCAGAGCATTTGATGTTGATCGATTTGGGTCGAAATGATGTTGGACGTGTTTCTAAAATCGGTAAAGTTCACGTGACTGATCAAATGGTGATCGAACGTTATTCGCATGTCATGCACATTGTGTCAAATGTACAAGGTGAAGTACGTGATGATGTCGATGCTTTGGATGTTTTTAAGGCAACATTCCCTGCGGGTACGCTTTCAGGCGCACCAAAAATCCGCGCTATGGAAATTATTGACGAAGTTGAACCAGTAAAACGTGGAATTTTTGGTGGTGCTGTTGGTTATTTAGGCTGGCATGGGGAAATGGACATGTCGATTGCGATTCGTACCTGTATAATTCGAGAAAATAAGGTCTATGTTCAAGCTGGAGCAGGGGTAGTTTATGACTCAAATCCTGAATCAGAGTGGAATGAAACCCAAATAAAAGCTCGCGCAGTGATCAAAGCGGTTGAATTATCATCAAATGGATTGATTTTATGAGTTTTTCACGTTTTTTTTAGAAAAAACACTTGCAAGGATTTCAAGATTTGCTAAACTGCACACCGTTCCGATACGAAACGTACGAAACACTAAGAAACGCCGGCATAGCTCAGTTGGTAGAGCAACTGACTTGTAATCAGTAGGTCCACAGTTCGAATCCGTGTGCCGGCACCATCTTAGAAAGTTTGAGAGTGAGTAGAAAGAACGACACTGAAGTAAGTGTAAAATGGTGAGGTTCCCGAGCGGTCAAAGGGGGCGGACTGTAACTCCGCTACGAAAGTTTCGAAGGTTCGAATCCTTCCCTCACCACCAATTTTAAGACTTCAATAAGTGGTTTGTACCAACATCGTGCGGGAGTAGCTCAGTTGGTAGAGCGGTAGCCTTCCAAGCTACATGTCGCGAGTTCGACCCTCGTCTCCCGCTCCATATCTATTGAAGTGCTTATATTTGCTCTTATAGCTCAGTGGTAGAGCACTCCCTTGGTAAGGGAGAGGTCTCGAGTTCAAATCTCGATAAGAGCTCCAGATTTTACAGTTTAGCAACTTTAAATGTTGCACAAGATTCCAGAAGCAGGCTTTTTAGTCTGCTTTTCAAGTATTGGGTGTTTATTTTTTTAGGCGATATGTCGGAGCTGGGTTTTACTCAGAATTGTGTTCGACGTAAACGAGGAAGAAAAGCATGGCTAAGGCTAAGTTTGAACGTAATAAGCCACACGTTAACGTGGGCACAATCGGTCACGTTGACCATGGTAAAACGACTTTAACAGCTGCAATTGCAACTGTATGTGCAAAAAAATTCGGCGGTGAAGCGAAAGATTACGCTGCAATCGACTCTGCACCAGAAGAAAAAGCACGTGGTATTACAATTAATACTTCACACGTAGAATACGATTCTCCAATCCGTCACTACGCTCACGTAGACTGCCCAGGTCACGCCGATTATGTTAAAAACATGATTACTGGTGCTGCGCAAATGGATGGTGCGATCCTTGTATGTGCTGCGACTGACGGTCCAATGCCACAAACTCGTGAACACATCCTTCTTTCTCGTCAGGTAGGTGTACCTTACATCGTTGTATTCTTAAACAAATGCGACCTTGTTGACGATGAAGAGCTTCTTGAATTAGTAGAAATGGAAGTTCGTGAACTTCTTTCTACTTATGACTTCCCAGGCGACGACACTCCAGTAATCCGTGGTTCTGCTCTTGCAGCGCTTAATGGTGAAGCTGGTCAATACGGCGAAGACGCTGTAGTTGCTCTTGTTGAAGCTCTTGACTCTTACATCCCAGAGCCAGAACGTGCTATCGACCTTGCATTCCTTATGCCAATCGAAGACGTATTCTCAATTTCAGGTCGTGGTACAGTAGTAACTGGCCGTGTTGAAACTGGTATCGTGAAAGTAGGCGAAGAAGTTGAAATCGTTGGTATTAAAGATACAGTTAAAACAACTGTAACTGGCGTAGAAATGTTCCGTAAACTTCTTGACGAAGGTCGTGCGGGCGAGAACTGTGGTGTTCTTCTACGTGGTACTAAACGTGAAGACGTTCAACGTGGTCAAGTACTTGCTAAACCAGGTACAATCAAACCGCATACTAAATTCGACGCAGAAGTATACGTACTTTCTAAAGACGAAGGTGGTCGTCATACTCCATTCCTTAACGGTTACCGTCCACAGTTCTACTTCCGTACAACTGACGTAACTGGTGCGATCGCGCTTAAAGAAGGCGTAGAAATGGTTATGCCTGGTGACAATGTAGAAATGTCAGTAGAATTAATCCACCCAATCGCAATGGACGCTGGCTTACGCTTCGCGATCCGTGAAGGTGGTCGTACAGTTGGTGCGGGTGTTGTTTCTAAAGTAACTGCATAATATAATACAGTTATCTTTGTACAGATCGAGAGTTTCGACTCTCGATTTGCTCTGCAGGTCAGTAGTTCAATTGGTAGAGCGTCGGTCTCCAAAACCGAATGTTGGGGGTTCGAGTCCCTCCTGGCCTGCCAAATTTTTTTAAAAAGAAGCTTGATGCTGGCTCAACTGGTCATATAATAAGTCGCGAATCCTACGACGAGTACAAAAATGTCGAATGATAAATCGCGTGACGCATTAAGCGACGCGCCAATTCCTCAAAGAAATAATCCTGCTGAAGTTGTTAATTCTGGTTCCCCTTTAGACTATGTTCTGTGGGTTATCGCGTTGATTTTACTCGGTAGTTCTATGATGGTGAATCAACATTTGCCAGCATACTGGGCACCAGCGAATGATGTCTGGGTCCGTGTTGGGGTAATTTTGGCTTGTATCATCGTGGCTTTAGGTTTATTATACGCCACCCATCAAGGCAAAGGCTTTGTTCGATTGTTGAAAGATGCTCGAATTGAGTTACGTCGAGTGACTTGGCCAACCAAGCAAGAGACCATGACCACATCTTGGCAGGTACTTGCGGTAGTCTTAGTGGCATCTATTTTATTATGGTGCTTTGACTATGCTTTGAGCTGGTTAATGAAGTTTATTATCGGGTAAGAGAGCTATGAAACGTTGGTACATTATTCATGCCTATTCAGGCTATGAAAAACAAGTGTTACGCTCACTTAATGATCGAATCCAGCGTAGCGCTGTAGCCGATAGCTTTGGTGAAGTCCTTGTCCCTACTGAAGAAGTAGTGGAAATGAAGGATGGTAAGAAACGTAAATCTGAGCGTAAATTCTTTCCAGGCTATGTATTAGTCGAGATGGAAATGAATGATGAAACTTGGCACATTGTTAAAGAATGTCCAAAAGTATTAGGTTTCATTGGTGGTACTGCAGAAAAACCTGCACCAATTACGCAAAAAGAAGCTGATGCGATTCTTGCACGTGTACGCAATACTGGCGAAGCACCTCGTCCTAAGACGATGTTTGAACCAGGTGAAGAATTACTCGTAATTGACGGTCCATTCACCGATTTTAAAGGCGTGGTGGAAGAAGTTCTATACGATAAGTCACGTTTAACGTTGACGATTAATGTATTTAATCGACCAACTCAGGTTGAGCTGGAATTTCGCCAAGTCGAAAAATCGGTTTAATTTAACTTGGTTGATAAACGCCCGATTTGTTATGAGTCGGGCATTGTTGTTGTAACGGTATCGTTACTTATATGTATGGGGAGCCTAGCGGCGTTAGTACCCAGAGGTAATTGAAATGGCTAAGAAGATTGACGGCTATATCAAGCTGCAAGTTCCAGCTGGTAAAGCAAATCCATCTCCACCGATTGGTCCTGCACTAGGTCAACGTGGTGTTAACATCATGGCATTCTGTAAAGAATTCAATGCTGCGACACAAAAAGTTGAAGCTGGTCTTCCAATTCCAGTAGTGATCACTGTGTACAACGACAAGTCGTTCACATTCATCATGAAAACTCCTCCTGCTGCGATTCTTCTTAAGAAAGCTGCGGGCATCCAAAAGGGTTCAGCTGTACCTAACAAAACTAAAGTTGGTAAGTTGACTCGCGCTCAATTAGAAGAAATTGCGACTACTAAAGAACCAGATCTTACTGGTGCTGATTTAGACGCACGTGTACGTACCATTGCTGGTTCTGCGCGTTCTATGGGCTTGGAAGTGGAGCTATAAGACATGGCTAAATTAACTAAACGTCAAAAAGCCATTGTTGCTGCTGTTGAAGCTAACAAAGTTTACACTTTGGAAGAAGCAGTTGCAGTTCTTAACGGCCTTCCAGCAGTAAAATTCAAAGAATCTTTGGATGTTGCTGTAAACCTAGGTGTTGATCCTCGTAAATCTGACCAAGTTGTTCGTGGCGCGACTACACTTCCTGCAGGTACTGGTAAAACTGTACGTGTAGCTGTGTTTGCTCAAGGCGCTGCTGCTGAAGCTGCTAAAGCTGAAGGCGCGGACGTTGTTGGTTTTGATGATCTTGCTGAAAGCATCCAAGCGGGTAACCTTGACTTTGATGTAGTAATTGCAGCTCCGGATGCAATGCGCGTTGTTGGTAAGTTAGGTACGATTCTTGGTCCACGTGGCTTAATGCCAAACCCTAAAGTGGGTACTGTAACTCCTGACGTAGCTTCTGCTGTTAAAAACGCGAAAGCTGGTCAAGCACGTTACCGTGTAGACAAAGCGGGTATTATCCACGCTGCGATCGGTCAAGTAGGTTTCACTGCTGAAGCTGTTCGTTCAAACGTTGAAGCTCTTGTAGCTGACCTTAAGAAAGCAAAACCTGCTACTTCTAAAGGTGTTTACATCCAAAAGATCACTTTAAGCTCAACTATGGGTCCTGGTCTTGTTGTTGATGTAGCAAACGTTTCTAAATAAGTTTCGACTTATTACAGAATTTTAAAGCCCTGAGTAAAAATCAAAGCGCTGCTTTGATTTTTACGCAAGAAAAGATATTTGCTTCACTCGAAGCATAGTTTCTCGTCTTGCGGGTCGGCAAAGCGGTACTTTGCTGATCGCCCCTCAGGCAAACTTTGAATTGATAAATTTAGATTTATCAGCGTCAAAGACCTCAGGCGAGGGGAGTTTTATGCTTTCTTCTTAATAGCCCAGCCTGAGTAGACGCGGTGGTGTGATTTGTTCCTCCTCCGCGTGTTGGTTCAGTGATGAGCTAACGAATTGGGAGTGCATCTGTATAGGTGCATAAATCACCGTTAGGAGGTTTTACAATGGCTCTTCTTATCGAAGGCAAAAAACAGATCGTAGCTGAAGTAACTGAAGTTGCTTCTACTGCGTATGCTGCTGTTGTTGCTGACTACCAAGGTTTAACTGTTGAGCAATTAACTGCTCTACGTGTTGAAGCTCGTAAACTAGGTGTTGCTACTCGTGTAGTTCGTAACACTTTGGCTAAACGTGCTCTTCAAGATACTCAATTCAATATCTTGAGCGACAACCTTGTTGGCCCAACAATCTTAGCTTTCTCAACTTCTGAAGACGACATGGGCGCAGCTGCTCGTTTGTTCGAAGAATTTGCTAAAACTAATAAAGCATTTGAACTTAAAGCTGCTGCATTTGACGGTAAAGTTTATCAAGGTGCTGAAGTTAGCGTTATCGCGAACCTTCCAAACCAAGAAAAAGCGCTTACTATGCTTGCAAACGTTCTTCAAGCTCCTATTTCGAAATTGGGTCGCCTTATTACTGCGCTCAAAGAGAAAAACGAGTCAGAAGCTGCTTAAGCTTAAATCAATTTACACACCATTCAATACCCATTTGGAGTTACTCTCATGGCTTTAACAAACGAAGAAATCTTAAACGCAGTTGCTGAAAAAACTGTTCTTGAACTTGTTGAACTTATTTCTGCTTTCGAAGAAAAATTCAACGTATCTGCTGCTGCTGTAGCAGTTGCTGCTGCTCCTGGCGCTGCTGGTGCTGCTGCTGAAGAACAATCAGAATTCAACGTTGAGTTGACTTCTTTCGGTGCTAACAAAGTTGCTGTAATTAAAGCAGTTCGTGAAGCTACTGGCCTTGGTCTTAAAGAAGCTAAAGATCTTGTTGAAAGCGCTCCTTCAGTTCTTAAAGAAGGCGTTTCTAAAGAAGAAGGCGAAGAACTTAAGAAAAAACTTGAAGAAGCTGGTGCTACAGTTACACTTAAGTAATCTTAAGGGGGGTCGATTTTTTTATAATCGGCTCCAAAAAATGGCTGATGGCCCTTGGGTCATCAGCCTTTTTGCGTTACAATAATCGGCTCGATTTTTGTTTGCATGATATAAAAATCATACAAATTAAAAATAATTTATAAAACCAAACGCTTACCAATATTTTTCAGTAAAAAAATATTGTTAAGCGTTTTAATACCACTAAAAATTGCAGCATTTGTGAAAGTGGTGGCCATATCGGCCTGCGTAATTCCTTCTAAGTTCGTTCTGCAGGCGGACTTAGTTTACTTTCCGAGGACTCCAGATGGCATACTCATATACCGAAAAGAAACGGATCCGTAAGAATTTTGGTAAATTGCCCAAGGTAATGGATGTTCCGTACTTGCTCGCGATTCAAGTCGACTCGTACCGAACTTTCCTTCAAGACGGCAAAACTCCAAAAAACCGCGAAGATATCGGTCTCCAAGCCGCATTTCGTTCAGTTTTTCCTATTGAAAGTTATTCTGGCAATGCTGCTTTAGAATTTGTTGAGTATAGTCTTGGTAAGCCTGAATTTGATGTGCGCGAATGTATTCTTCGTGGCTCAACTTATGCGGCGCCAATGCGTGTAAAAATTCGTCTGATCATTAAAGATCGCGAAACTAAAACAATCAAAGATGTGCGTGAGCAAGAAGTCTACATGGGTGAAATGCCACTTATGACAGACAATGGTACCTTTGTAATCAATGGTACTGAGCGTGTAATCGTATCTCAATTACACCGTTCACCAGGTGTATTCTTTGACCACGATAAAGGCAAAACTCACTCTAGCGGTAAAGTTCTTTATTCTGCTCGTATCATTCCTTACCGTGGTTCATGGCTAGACTTTGAATTCGATGCAAAAGATCTTGTATATGTTCGTATTGACCGTCGTCGTAAATTACTTGCGACTGTTGTGCTTCGTGCCTTGGGTTATAACAACGAACAAATCCTAGACATGTTCTACGAAAAAGTACCTGTATATCTTGATATGGGTAGCTATCAAATTGACTTGGTTCCAGAACGTCTACGTGGCGAAATGGCACAGTTTGATATCGTGGGTACAGACGGTAAAACAATTGTTGAACAAGGTAAACGTATTAACGCGCGCCATGTTCGTCAAATGGAAGCAGCAGGTCTTGAAAAACTTTCTGTTCCTGATGAATACCTATATGAACGTATTGTTGCTGAAGATGTAACGTTACGTGATGGCGAAGTTGTTGCGGCAAATACCGTGCTTAGCCATGAAATTATGGTGAAATTGGCTGAAGGCGGCGTTAAACAATTCAACGTACTTTATACCAATGATATCGACCGTGGTCCATTCATTGCGGATTCTTTACGTGCAGATACTACAACTGGTCGTGAAGAAGCACTTGTAGAAATCTACAAAGTGATGCGTCCAGGTGAGCCACCAACAAAAGAAGCTGCTGAAAACTTATTCAACAACTTGTTCTTCTCTTCTGAACGTTATGATTTATCACCAGTAGGTCGTATGAAGTTCAACCGTCGTTTGGGTCGTCCTTACGAAGTGGGTACGGATCAGAAGTCTCGTGAAGTTGAAGGCATTCTTTCGAACGAAGACATCACTGATGTATTGAAAACATTAGTTGAAATCCGTAACGGTAAAGGTGAAGTCGACGATATCGATCACTTGGGTAACCGTCGTGTTCGTTCTGTTGGTGAAATGACAGAAAACCAATTCCGTGTTGGTCTAGTTCGTGTTGAACGTGCTGTTAAAGAACGTTTATCTCAAGCTGAAACTGATAACTTGTCTCCGCAAGATTTAATCAATGCGAAACCAGTTGCTGCTGCAATCAAAGAATTCTTTGGTTCAAGCCAGTTGTCTCAGTTCATGGACCAAAACAACCCGTTGTCTGAAATTACACACAAACGTCGTGTATCAGCATTGGGCCCAGGTGGTTTGACTCGTGAACGTGCGGGCTTCGAAGTACGTGACGTACATCAAACTCACTACGGTCGTGTATGTCCAATCGAGACTCCTGAAGGTCCAAACATTGGTTTGATCAACTCACTTTCTGTTTATGCGAAATGTAATAACTTCGGTTTCTTGGAAACTCCATACCGTAAAGTTGTTGATGGTCGTGTAACGGATGACGTTGAATACCTTTCTGCGATTGAAGAAGTAGGTACTGTGATTGCACAGGCCGATTCTGGTATCGATAAAGACGGTAACTTAACTGAAGAATTCGTATCTGTACGTCACCAAGGTGAATTCGTACGTATTCCACCAGAAAAAGTAACGCATATGGATGTATCTGCTCAGCAGGTTGTATCTGTAGCGGCATCACTTATTCCGTTCCTTGAACACGATGATGCCAACCGTGCATTGATGGGTTCAAACATGCAGCGTCAGGCTGTTCCTACATTACGTGCTGACAAACCGCTTGTTGGTACAGGTATGGAAGCAAACGTAGCGCATGACTCGGGTGTGTGTGTACTTGCGAAACGTGGTGGTCGTATTGAATTCGTTGATGCTTCTCGTGTCGTTATTCGTGTAAACGAAGAAGAGATGGTGGCAGGCGAAGCAGGTGTAGATATCTACAACCTGATCAAATACACACGTTCGAACCAAAATACATGTATCAACCAAAACGTTGTTGTACGTTTAGGTGATAAAGTTGCACGTGGTGACGTTCTTGCTGATGGTCCATCAACAGATGGCGGTGAATTGGCATTGGGTCAAAACATGCGTGTAGCGTTCATGACTTGGAACGGTTACAACTACGAAGACTCGATCTTACTATCAGAGCGTGTACTTCAAGAAGATCGTTTAACGTCTATCCACATTCAAGAGCTTTCATGTGTTGCACGTGATACCAAATTGGGTGCTGAAGAAATTACAGCGGATATCCCGAACGTGGGTGAAGCTGCACTTTCTAAATTGGATGAATCAGGTATCGTTTATATCGGTGCTGAAGTAACTGCTGGTGACATTCTTGTAGGTAAAGTAACGCCTAAAGGTGAAACTCAGTTAACTCCGGAAGAAAAATTGCTTCGCGCAATCTTCGGTGAAAAAGCGGCTGACGTAAAAGACTCTTCATTACGTGTATCTTCATCTGTGAAAGGTACTGTAATTGACGTTCAAGTATTTACACGTGACGGTCTTGAAAAAGACGAACGTGCTCAAGCAATTGAGAAAGCACAACTTGATGCTTACCGTAAAGACTTGAAAGAAGAATACAAAATCTTCGAAGAAGCGGCTCGTGAACGTATTGTTCGTCTATTGAAAGGTCAAGAATCTAACGGTGGCGGTACAACTAAACGCGGTGACAAATTAACTGAAGAGTTATTGTCTGGTCTTGAGTTGGTTGATCTTATTGAAATCCAACCAGTCGACGAAGCGATTGCTGAACGTTTAACTCAAATTCAAGTGTTCTTGAAAGAGAAGAGCCTTGAAATTGACGAGAAATTTGCAGAGAAAAAACGCAAACTTTCTACAGGCGATGAACTGACAACTGGCGTATTGAAAGTTGTTAAAGTTTACTTGGCTGTAAAACGTCGCATCCAACCGGGTGATAAAATGGCGGGTCGTCACGGTAACAAAGGTGTTGTATCTAACATCTTACCTGTAGAAGACATGCCACACGATGCAAACGGTGTTCCAGTTGATGTTGTACTTAACCCACTGGGTGTGCCATCACGTATGAACGTGGGTCAGATTCTTGAAACTCACTTGGGTATGGCGGCTAAAGGTCTTGGCGATCAAATCGACAAGATGATGAAAGAGCAGCGTACTGTACTTGAGCTTCGTGATTTCTTAGACAAGATTTATAACAAAGTTGGTGGCGAACAAGAAGATCTTGATAGCTTGACTGATGAAGAAATCTTGGTGCTTTCAGGTAACTTGCGTAAAGGTGTTCCTTTAGCAACACCAGTATTTGATGGTGCTGAAGAATCACAAATCAAAGAATTGTTAGAACTTGGTGGCATTTCACGTACTGGTCAAACAGTATTGTATGATGGTCGTACAGGTGAACGTTTTGACCGTCCTGTAACTGTAGGTTACATGTACATGTTGAAACTGAACCACTTGGTAGACGACAAGATGCATGCGCGTTCTACTGGTTCTTACTCTCTAGTAACTCAACAGCCGCTGGGTGGTAAAGCACAATTCGGTGGTCAGCGTTTCGGTGAGATGGAAGTATGGGCACTCGAAGCTTACGGTGCAGCATACACACTTCAAGAAATGCTTACTGTGAAGTCGGATGACGTTGAAGGTCGTACCCGTATCTATAAGAACATTGTAGATGGTAACCATTACATGGACCCAGGTATGCCTGAATCGTTCAACGTATTGACCAAAGAGATCCGTTCTTTAGGTATCAACATTGAACTGAAAAATGGTGACTAAGTAACCATTAATCCCCCCGGCCCCCTTTGCGAAAGGGGGAGTTCCCACTCGAAAGGGCAGGAGCTTCCCTCCTTAGAAAAAGGAGGGACTGAGGGAGGATTGTTCAGTAAAAAACAATATTTGTGACCCAGTTGTGAAGTGAAAATCTCCACAACACACGGAGAAAAAAATTGAAAGACTTGCTCGATATCATGCGCAAAAAGACGGATTCAGACGGTCATGCTCCTGTAGAGTTTGATCGCATCCGTATTGGTCTTGCGTCACCAGAAATGATTAAGTCGTGGTCTCATGGTGAAGTTAAAAAGCCTGAAACCATTAACTACCGTACGTTCAAACCTGAACGTGATGGTTTATTCTGTGCCAAAATCTTTGGTCCAGTAAAAGATTACGAATGCTTGTGTGGTAAATACAAGCGTATGAAATACAAGGGCGTCATTTGTGAAAAATGTGGCGTTGAAGTAACAACTGCAAAAGTACGTCGTGAGCGTATGGGTCATATTGACCTTGCTTCTCCAGTTGCGCATATTTGGTTCTTAAAATCACTTCCTAGCCGTATTGGTCTGCTTTTAGACATGACTTTACGTGATATCGAACGTGTATTGTATTTCGAATCATACGTTGTAACTGACCCAGGTATGACTCCACTTGAGAAATACCAACTTCTAAACGATGAAGAATACTTCACTGCTTTAGAAGAACACGGTGATGAATTCACTGCGAAAATGGGTGCAGAAGCAGTTCAAGATTTGTTGAAAGACATCGATCTTGAAGCTGAAATTTCACGTCTTCGTGAAGAGATTCCAAATACAACTTCAGAAACGAAGCTTAAAAAAGCTTCTAAACGTCTGAAATTGATGGAAGCGTTCAAAGAGTCGAACAACAAACCAGAATGGATGGTGATGAATGTACTTCCAGTACTTCCACCTGATCTTCGTCCGTTGGTTCCTCTAGAAGGTGGTCGTTTTGCGACTTCTGACTTGAACGATCTTTACCGTCGTGTAATCAACCGTAACAACCGTTTAAAACGTCTTTTAGACCTTGCAGCACCAGACATTATCGTACGTAACGAAAAACGTATGTTACAAGAGTCTGTAGATGCATTGCTTGATAACGGTCGTCGTGGTCGCGCAATTACCGGTTCGAACAAACGTCCTCTTAAATCTTTGGCAGACATGATCAAAGGTAAACAAGGTCGTTTCCGTCAAAACTTATTGGGTAAACGTGTCGATTACTCTGGTCGTTCGGTAATTACTGTAGGTCCAACTTTACGTCTGCACCAATGTGGTCTTCCGAAAAAAATGGCGCTTGAATTATTCAAACCATTCATTTTCGCGAAACTACAAGCGTCTGGCCAAGCGACAACCATTAAAGCTGCGAAGAAAATGGTTGAGCGTGAAACTCCAGAAGTTTGGGACGTACTTGCTCACGTAATTCGTCAACATCCAGTGATGTTGAACCGTGCGCCTACACTTCACCGTTTGGGTCTTCAAGCATTTGAACCAACCCTGATTGAAGGTAAAGCAATCCGTCTTCATCCGTTAGTTTGTGCGGCATTTAACGCCGACTTCGACGGTGACCAAATGGCGGTACACGTACCATTAACACTTGAAGCTCAGTTAGAAGCTCGTGCGTTAATGATGTCAACAAACAACATTCTTTCTCCTGCGAACGGTGAGCCAATCATCGTACCTTCTCAGGACGTTGTCTTAGGCTTGTACTACATCACTCGTGATGCGATCAATGCCAAAGGTGAAGGCATGGTGTTTGCGGATACTGACGAAGTAAACCGTGCACTTGCAACAGGTCAAGTTGATTTACACGCTCGCGTAAAAGCACGTGTACACCAAACTGTCATTGACGAAAATGGTAACCGTGAACAACAAACCATTGTTGTAGACACAACTCCAGGTCGTTGTTTACTTTGGGAAGTTGTACCTGAAGGTATGGATTTCCAACAAATCAACGTTGAGATGACTAAAAAGAACATCTCTAAATTGATCAACTCTTGCTACCGTAAATTAGGTCTAAAAGATACTGTTATCTTCGCTGACCAATTGATGTACTTGGGCTTCCGTCAAGCGACTCACTCAGGTGTGTCTGTTGGTATGGAAGACATGTTGATTCCGCCACAAAAACAAGCAATTATCGAAAAAGCTGAAGTTGAAGTTCGCGAAATTGAACAACAATTTGAACAAGGTTTCGTAACTGCCGGCGAACGTTATAACAAAGTTGTCGATATTTGGGCGCGTACAAACGACCAAGTAGCGAAAGCGATGATGGACAACTTATCTTTCACTACTGTTAAAAACAAACAGGGTGAAGACGAGAAACAAAAATCATTCAACTCGATCTATATGATGTCTGACTCAGGTGCCCGTGGTTCGGCAGCTCAGATTCGTCAGTTAGCGGGTATGCGTGGTTTGATGGCGAAACCAGATGGTTCGATCATTGAAACACCAATTAAAGCGAACTTCCGTGAAGGTTTGACCGTACTTCAGTACTTCATTTCAACACACGGTGCACGTAAAGGTTTGGCCGATACTGCATTGAAAACTGCGAACTCAGGTTACTTGACTCGTCGTTTGGTTGACGTTGCACAAGACTTGGTAATTACTGAGCCAGATTGTGGTACTTTCGACGGTCTTGTAATGACTCCGTTCATTCAAGGTGGCGATGTCATCGAGAACTTAGGTACTCGAGTATTGGGTCGTGTACTTGCTGAAGATGCGAAGAAACCAGGTTCGGATGATGTGATTCTTCCACGTAATACTTTAATCGACGAAAAACTTGCAAACTACTTAGAAGAGCAAGGTGTCGATGAAGTGAAAGTACGTTCAGTTGTAAACTGTGAATCTACTTTCGGTGTATGTGCGAAATGTTACGGTCGTGACCTTGCTCGCGGTCACTTGGTGAATCCAGGTGAATCTGTGGGTGTAATGGCTGCTCAATCAATTGGCGAGCCAGGTACACAGTTAACAATGCGTACGTTCCACGTAGGTGGTGCTGCGAGCCGAACTTCTGCTGCTAACAGCGTACAAGTTCGTAACAAAGGTACAGTACGTTTCCACAATGTGAAAACAGTACAACACGCTAAAGGTCACTTGGTATCAACTTCACGTTCAGGTGAAATCGGTATCGCAGATGACATCGGTCGTGAACGCGAACGTTACAAAATTCCATACGGTGCTTCAATCATCATTAAAGATGGCGAAGCTGTGGAAGCTGGCGGTATCGTAGCGACTTGGGATCCGCATACACATCCACTTGTTACCGAAGTTGCAGGTAAAGTGCGTTTCAGCCAAATCGCTGATGGCGTAACTGTGACATCGAAAACTGATGATGCAACAGGTATGACGACTATTGAGGTACTTCCAGTAACTTCACGTCCAGCATCTGGTAAAGATATGCGTCCAGCTGTTGTATTGGATACAACAGATGGCGGCGAACAGTTCTACTTCCTACCACAAAACACGATTCTGACTGTGCGCGATGGCGAAACAATTGGTGTCGGTGATGTTATTGGTCGTGTGCCACAAGAATCTTCACGTACTCGTGATATTACCGGTGGTCTTCCACGCGTAGCTGACTTGTTCGAAGCACGTAAACCGAAAGAACACGCGATCCTTGCTGAAATTTCAGGTATCGTAAGCTTCGGTAAAGAGACCAAAGGTAAGAACCGTCTTGTGATTACTCCGGATGATGGCTCTGAAATTTACGAAGAGCTAATTCCGAAATGGCGTACGATTAACGTGTTCGAAGGCGAACATGTAAACCGTGGTGAAACCATTTCTGATGGTCCGCAAAATCCACACGATATCTTACGTTTGAAAGGCGAAGTTGCACTGACAAATTACATCGTGAACGAAGTTCAGGACGTATACCGTCTGCAAGGTGTAAAAATCAACGACAAGCACATTGAAGTGATCGTACGTCAAATGCTTCGTAAAGTTGAAATCACTGACGGTGGTGATACAAGCTTCATCAAAGGCGAGCAAGTGGAATACATCCGCGTTGTTCAAGAAAACCAAGCTGTGGCAGCTCAGAACAAGTTCCCAGCGAAGTTTGAACGTCAATTGATGGGTATTACCAAAGCGTCGCTTTCTACTGACTCGTTCATTTCTGCTGCATCGTTCCAGGAAACAACTCGTGTGTTAACTGAAGCTGCTGTAACAGGTAAAGAAGATGAATTACGTGGTCTGAAAGAAAACGTGGTTGTAGGCCGTCTGATCCCAGCGGGTACAGGTTTGGCATACCACTTAGAACGTCGTCGTCAAGAGTCTGAAGCTGCAGAGCTTGAGCTTCACAATGACTTCTCTGATGTAGATCAAGCGTTAAGCCAAGCATTTAGCGATGAATTTAACGGTCTTTAATTAGCCCTTAAATCATTCCAAAAAAGCCACCTTCGGGTGGCTTTTTTTATGTGGATGAATTGAAAATTAAAGCTTTCCTAATATTGAAATATTTCCTATAGTAAAAATAGAACATAACAAATCTCTTGATTTTTAAACTTAAACATAACGGGGTCTTTTGATGAAATTCACACAGCAATTATTCGCAGTTTCTGCATTATTCAGCTCATTGACAGCGATTGCTGCACCTATGCCCAATTCGATTGTGGTAGAAGATAAAGCTGTAGTTCCAGTACTAAAAACAGAAGTGATTCGCCGTGTTGCAGGTCAAGAACCTGTACGCCAAGTAACTGCAACAGTGTTAGAAATGACCAATAAAGGTCAGGATATCGTGGCACGTGAAATTGAACTTTCAGATCACCAAAGTGATTTTTCTGAAAAGAAATTATCGATTCCAGTAGTACAACGTGGTGGTGTCATCATCCCGACTTCTAAAATTGAAACCAAGACTACGGTGAAGCAGGACGGTCAGATTATTCGTCAAAACACCAATATTGATGCAGAAGGTGTAGAGTTTAAGAAAGGGCAGGAACCGATTAAACGCACGCTAAAACTAGATCAGGTAACAGATCCAGAAAGCAAAGCCAAACTCTCTCATGCTGTGCTGACTGAAAATGGTGAAACAACAAAAGATTTGATGATTTTGGATGAAAACCCTGAGTGATTCGTAAGCGATTAGGCGTGGTTTTTACAAAATGCAGCATTTATGCTCCAAGCCGTAACAAGCTATGTTTAATTGTTTCATACAATGGTTTTAGAATCATAGGTATTGAAGAAGACAAGGAACATCACAATGAAAAAAGTAATGAGCGTATGCGCAGTCGCGATGATGTCGACCCTAATGCTTGCTGGTTGTGAAAGCATGTCGCCCAATGAACAGCGTATTGGTGCTGCAGCTTTAGGTGGTGCCATTGGTGGTGGTGTGGGTAATAATGTCGGTGGTGGTGTAGGTGCAGCCGTTGGTGGTGGCGCTGGTGCAGCTGTCGGTAGTAAAACTCAAAATGGTTCAAACCGAAATGCTACATATAGTGGTGTAGGTGGTGCGATTGGTTCTGCAGTCGGTAAAAGTATCTTTGGTGGTAACACCGGTGCTGCGATTGGTGGTGCAATCGGTGGTGGTGCAGGTGCTGCAATTGAGCAAAATCGCTAATCCAATCCGATAAAATTGAATGAAAAGGCGCTTAAAGATAAGCGCCTTTTTTTATTTGCGGGGACGGGGTTGCTTGCGACGAATGTATAGGGTTTTTTGAACTTCAGCGATACGTAAGCCTGCTTCATCAAAAATATTTAAACTATAGTTCCGTAGCACAGGTACGTGGTTATCTGCTAAGTTTTTAATATGGTTGATTTCATTTGGGTCGAGCTGGATATCAGCGTATACCGTTCCACGCCCGGGGGATAAAAATTGGATATTTGCGGCTTTATCCCACACGATATAACGTGAGCCAAGGTGATGCATCAAAATCAACATATAAAATGGGTCAACCATTGAATAAAGACTACCGCCAAAATGTACACCGACGATATTTTGATTTTTACGAGTTAATGGCATTTTGACGCAAATGTGATAATTGGCGAGATCAATTTTATCAATCGAAATGCCAGCACCTTTATAAGGGGCATAATGATTGAGTAAGAATTTAGAGACAATAGGCATTGTCATTATTTTCTGGATTATGCTCATACTGGGTCAATTTTTTTTTATGCTGAACTTTGCATACTAAATGAGTTTCAAAACTGTGGCATTGATCACATTACCCATGTTCACAAATAAAACGTCAATTCGATGGAATCGATAAAAGGACTAGAAGAATGCAACCACTAAATACGCAATGGGTGAATACCACAGATCAACAACGGCTCTATGTAAAGACATGGGGTGATGAAACCAAGCCCGCTTTGGTTTTGGTTCATGGTTATCCTGATAATCAGGAAGTATGGGAACCGGTTATTGAACATCTTGGTTCTGAATTTTATATTGTGAGCTATGACGTGCGAGGTGCAGGGCAGTCATCTGTGCCCCGTAAAGTACGAGATTACCGTTTAGAACAACTTTCACTTGATTTAGATAGTGTGACGCAAGCGGTATTAGGCGAGCGTAGTTTTCATTTGGCCGCGCATGATTGGGGCTCTATCCAATCTTGGGAATCGGTGACTGAGCCAAAATTTCGCTCACGTATTTTGTCTTATTCAACTATTTCTGGGCCATGTTTGGATCATGCGGCATTTTTGCTCAGAAATAGCTTTAAGCATCAGCAGAAAAAATTACTCAAATTATTAAGTAAGTCATGGTACATCGGGGTATTCCAATTACCATTTTTGGCACCGACCGCGTGGCATTTTTTGAATGCTGAACGTTGGGGAAAAATTGTGAATGATTTAGAACGTACTCAAGAATTGCCTTTGAATCATAATATTCAGCATGATGGTAAACACGGTATTGCGCTTTACCGTGCTAATTTTATTCCCCGCTTAACTCAGCCTAGACAACGTCATGCGGTCTGTCCTGTACAAGCGATTGTGTTGAAACATGATAATTTTGTCAGTCCAGACTACATTAAAGAATTACCTAAATGGGTTGAGGATTTATCGGTGGTTGAAGTCAATGCCAATCATTGGGCTGTGCTGAGCCAACCCGAAAAAATTGCAGGTTACATCGCTCAATTTGCGCAATCACAGCAGCTTTAAGTAAATCTTTCAATAGTGTCAGTTTCATCGATAGGGGGCTAAATAGCGAGCAAATTCTGATAAAATATGGTTTTTTGTCAGACTCCCTTTTTTCTTATGTTTGCTATTCTTGCCGCAATTACAGTCATGTTTGGACTGTCGCTGGCACGCGTGCCTGTTGTATTTGCACTGATCATTGGTGCAGTAATAGGTGGCTTGTTAGCTGGCCTTGGTATTCATGGCACCATCGAAGCGTTTAATAGTGGCTTAGGCAACGGTGCTCAAATCGCACTTGCTTATGGCGTGTTGGGGGCATTTGCTTTGGCACTTGCGCGTTCAGGTTTGCCTGATTTACTGGCTTATCAACTCATTACCAAACTCAAAGGTAACAGTAATGTGAAAGCCCAGAATCGCGTGAAATACGTAATTTTCGCTACTATCGCTTTAGCCGCCGTATGTTCACAAAACGTGATTCCAGTGCACATTGCGTTTATTCCAGTATTAATTCCACCATTACTCAGTGTATTTAATCATTTAAAACTTGACCGTCGTTTGATTGCTTGTGTTCTGACTTTTGGTCTTGTGGCGACTTATATGCTGGTACCTTTTGGTTTTGGTGCTATTTTCCTTAATGATATTTTAGGTCAAAACATCAATACCTTTGGTAAGCCATACGGTTTCAACATCAGCTATGATCAAATTCCAACTGCTATGGCAATTCCAGTATTTGGGATGTTTGTTGGCTTATTAATTGCTGTTTTTTATAGCTACCGTAAACCACGAGAGTATGCTGACGTTCAGGTTAAGGAATCACAGCACACCATCTCATCTGATGTAAAAGCAGATGAAAATGGTAAACCACAAGTCGCTAAATTTACTTTGATCATGGCTGCGGTAGCAGTAGTTGCTACGCTTTCTGTTCAAGTCATATCTGAGTCGATGATTTTGGCGGGTCTCGTTGGTGTTGCGATCTTAAGCTGTGCAGGTATTTTTAAGTGGAAAGAAGCCGATGATGTCATTATCAGTGGGATGCGCATGATGGCACTGGTGGGTTTCATTATGATTTCTGCGCAGGGCTTTGCATCTGTGATTGAGGCTACGAATCAAGTACCAATACTGGTACAAGCTTCGGTTGAATGGATTGGAAACAGCCAAGGTTTAGCTGCATTTTGGATGCTATTGATAGGGCTATTAATTACCTTAGGTATTGGTTCTTCATTCTCAACAATCCCAATTTTGGCCATTATTTATGTACCACTTTGTATTCAATTTGGTTTTAGCCCAGCGGCAACGATTGCCATTATTGGTACAGCAGCAGCTTTAGGAGATGCAGGTTCTCCGGCATCAGACTCAACTTTAGGCCCAACATCAGGCCTTAATATGGATGGTCAGCATGACCACATGAAAGACAGTGTGGTCCCGACCTTCATTCACTACAATATTCCATTAATGATCTTTGGTTGGATTGCCGCAATGGTACTCTAAAAAATTTTCAAAGATAAATAAAAAGGCGATTATATAATCGCCTTTTTTGTTATTTAATCCTGAGGATTTTGGTCGGATTAAAATAATTAATTTTATTAATTCTGATTAAAAAGGTTGGTATATTATGAATAGTAAATTAATTATAACGGTGAAAATATAAAACCAAGCATTGCACTATGATTAAAATAAATATATATAATTAATAATGACTTATATAATAATGTAAAAATTTATAAAATAATAATGTTGCATAATTTTAATACTAATGTTTAATATTAATTATTCATTCTAGAAGGTTGCTTTAAAATGTTAAAACAAGCTGCTCTTATTGCATTATTGGGTATGTCTGCTTCAGCGATGGCTGGTCAATGGCAGGTTAAAGTTGGTGGTTCTGTGGTAGCCCCTACTTCTGACACAAGTATTTTAAACGGCGCAGTAAATGTTGAAGCAGATCATGAATATGCATTTACACCATCAATTGAATATTTCTTTAATGACAACATTTCAGCTGAATTACTTTTGGCAACGCCAATAAGTCATGATGTAAATGTTACAGGTGCTGTAGATGCTGGTGTGAAGGTCAAACATTTGCCACCTACAATTACTGCAAAATATAACTTCAAAAATTCAACACGTTTCACACCGTATATTGGTGTAGGTGGTACTGCATTTGTTGCGTGGGATGAAAAAGCGAGTGGTGATTTAGCTGGTGCTAAAGTAAAAGTAAAAGAAGACTTTGGTTTTGCAGGTCAAGTCGGTTTTAACTACCAGCCAGCTGATGCAAAAAACTGGGGTGTTTTCTTTGATGCACGCTATGCTCAGATTAGCCCAGAAGTGGAAATTACAGGTGTACCTAAATTTGATTTAGATATCGATCCTATGGTGTATACAATTGGTTATAGCTACAAATTCTAAGCTGTAACTGATCTTAAAACCCTGCCATTAGGCAGGGTTTTTTATGCAGCATATTCCATTCATCAGTTGATCGAATTGAACAAATAGGCAATAGAAAATTAAGGTGGAACTGTTAGAGTCGAGATAAATCAGCAAGTTGGATGAAGAGAAAAGACGATGAAAAAAATTATTCAGGGTATGCTGGTCTTGGGCAGTGCTTATTTTATTTCGACAAGTTATGCCGCAAGTTTTGATTGTAAAAAGGCGAAAACCATTACCGAACATGCGGTTTGTGATAACCGTAGTATTAATGATGCCGATGTCAAAATGGCCACGACCTATACGATTATTCGTCATTTGGTTCCCATGGGGACACGTGGTGCAATTCAAGATCAACAAATTAAATGGCTACAACTACGCGATCAGTGCCGTGACAATGTCAGTTGTTTAAGTGATGTATATAAAATGCGGCAGCAAAAACTGGATCTCTACATGGACCGCGTTTATAAACAAGGACCTTTTTAAACCTTAAAATTTAGTGCGATAGAATAAAAATTTTCCATTCACACTATTGAAAAATAGTGAAGTCCCTCCATTCATATAGGCAATTGATAATTTTACTTAGTATGAACGGAGAGACTGATGAGCGAACAACAATCTCAAAAACACAGCTTCCAAGCGGAAGTGGCTCAGTTACTGCATTTAGTAACACATTCTTTATATTCAAATCCTGAAATTTTCCTTCGTGAGTTGGTATCAAACGCATCTGATGCCTGCGATAAATTACGTTTTGAAGGGATTAACCATCCTGAATATTATGAAAATGATCCAGATTTACATGTGCGTATTCATTTAAATAAAGAGCAGAAGACAATTACCATTTCGGATAATGGTATTGGTATGACACAACAAGAAGCGATTGATCATTTGGGTACGATTGCTAAGTCTGGCACTAAAGATTTTATGTCGAAGCTTACGGGTGATCAAAAGTCAGATGCACAATTGATTGGTCAATTTGGTGTGGGCTTCTATTCAGGTTTTATTGTTGCTGAAAAAATTACAGTGGAATCACGTCGTGCTGGGGTAAATGCCGCTGAAGGGGTACGTTGGGTTAGTAATGGTACAGGTGAGTTTGATGTAGAGCCAATTGATAAGGCTTCACGTGGAACCGACATCATTTTGCATTTACGCGAGGATGCTTTAGATTATTTAGATCGTTACAAAGTTAAGCAGATTATTAATAAATACTCTGATCATATTAGTTTGCCAATTGAGATGCAGAAAGAAGTTTGGCAACAAGAGGAAGCTGCCGAAGGCGAAGAAGCAAAACCTGGTCAATATGTACTGACGGATGAATGGGAAGCGATTAACTCAGCAAGTGCATTATGGACGCGTAATAAAAATGAGATCAGTGAAGAACAATATACTGAGTTTTATAAAAACCTGAGCCATGATTTTGAAGCTCCGCTTGCGTGGACACACAACCGTGTAGAGGGAAGTACGGAATATACACAGTTACTTTATATTCCATCTCGCGCACCAAGCAATATTTTCACACGTGAAGCTAAAGCAGGAATTAAGCTGTATGTGAAACGTGTATTTATCATGGATGATGCGGATAATTTGATTCCTAATTATTTACGTTTTGTTCAAGGTGTGGTGGATAGCGCAGACTTACCACTTAATGTAAGCCGTGAATTATTACAAGAAAGTCGCGACGTTAAAACGATTCGTGAAGGTAACGCCCGCCGTATTTTAACGGTGCTAGATGGTTTGGCGAAATCTGAAGATGTTGCTGATCAAGAGAAGTTTGCAAAATTCTACGCTGAGTTTGGTTCAGTCTTAAAAGAAGGCTTAGGCGAAGACATAGCGAATCGTGAGCGTATTCTAAAATTATTACGCTTTGCTTCGTCAAATAATGATGAAGTGAAAACATCATTTGCAGACTATAAAGCCAATATGAAAGAAGGCCAAAAGGCAATTTACTATGTGACTGCTGATAGTTTAAATGCTGCGAAAAACTCACCACAACTTGAATTGTTCAAGAAAAAAGGTATCGAAGTGCTGCTCATGACTGAACGAGTGGATGAGTGGGCGATGGAATTTGTTTTTGAGTTTGATGGAACACCATTACAGAATGTATCGAAAGGTGCAGTTGATTTGGGTGATCTACAAGATGCTGAAGAGAAGAAAGCACTTGAGGAAGCTGCTGAGCAGTTTAAACCTGTTGTTGAAAAACTGTCGGATGCGTTAAAAGATAAGACCTCTGAAGTGCGTGTAACAACACGTTTAGTGGACTCTCCTGCGTGTTTGGTGGTGGCTGAGGGTGAGTTATCACCGCAACTGGTCCGTATGCTAAAACAAGCAGGACAAGCGGTTCCCGAGTCAAAACCAGTCTTGGAAATCAATCCATCCCATCCGTTGGTACAAAAATTAGAAAGTTCGGTGCAGTTTGATGACTTAGCAAATGTTATTTTTGATCAGGCGTTGATTGCTGAAGGCGGTTTACCCGAAGATCCTGCCCAATACATTAAACGGATTAACAGCTTATTGCTGAAGTAACGGTAGATATGAAATGAACCTCCTTCGGGAGGTTTTTTATTTGGTTTTTCGATAGAGGGCATAAATAAAAACGTCCATGTTTTAATCTTAAAAATAAATAAAAATAAATAATTAATCTATAATATCGATCATTAAATATTGGGAATTGTAAGATGAAAACTTTAGTGATCGCTGTAATAGGTTCGCTGCTCTCTATGGGCCTTATGCAATCTGCTCAGGCAGACAGCGCTAAGCAAAAAATGGTGCGTAATGACCGTGTGCAGGTTTCAAAGCAGATCGCACAATACGATATCAACCCTTTTGTTGATAGTCGCCGTGTGATGCGAAATGATCGTGTTCAGTATAGTTTTCCTAAAGTGAAAAAAGTCGCTGAAAAACAGCCAAGTATTGTACGTAATGATCGTGTACGTGTGATTAAGAAAAATTGAAGCTGAGTTATTTAAAAAAAGCCCATCCTGTTGAGATGGGCTTTTTATTCGCTGTGAATAGCGGGTTCTAGAACAAGGCTTCAAGGCGCACTAAAGCGCCCACAAAGTGGCTTTTATCGTCACGATGGTTGTTGAGGTAGTTGAGATCACCTTGGATATAAAACCATTCACGTAGAAAGGGCTGTCGCCATGATACATAGGGTCCCCAACTGTTTAAACGCAGTTGATCGTTATTGTAAAAACCACCTGTATATAGGCCGTAGTTGAATCGGTTACCTTTAAAAAATTGGTGTTGGCGGTAACTGAAGTTATCCCATTTCAGATCATCATCCTGTGCATCTGCATAGGTCAGGTTGAATTGGTTTGAGATAAAGGGTTGGCCTGGACGAGCATGGGTTAATTCTAAATTGGTTCTTAGATAATTTTCACTATCGATACCATAACGATAAATTTGTTCGGCTAAAAAACTGTAATCATTGTCGAGTTGCCATTTTTTAGCTGCTTTTAAGCGGACATATAGGTCATCACCAGAACGTAAACCTAGATCAACGTCAGTTTCGAAGGGCAGTCGATCTGAAATTTCTGACCAACGTAAAGCCAGTGAACTGTTATCTTCACGGGTTTGCTTATTGTCATAATTTTTATCACTACGCCCCGCAGGGTTTTCATTGGTAATTGCAGCATTATTTTCTAATTCATTATCAAGTGAGTCATCACCAAAGACCACACTCAATTTTTTTTCTAAAGTGGGAAGCTTAATTTTACCGCGAATACGTGGCTTAATTTCGTATTCATCGTGCTTATTCCAACTGTTGTCTAAAATCACCCGTAGGGTTGCATTGGCAGGCTTTTCTGGCTCACTTTGCCCAAACCAGTTATCCATGCGAACGGCAGTTCGATCTGCCCAATTTCGGACTTTCTTCTGTTGTCGATCGGTCCAGCTATTATTTTCCGTTTGTTCTGTTGTCGGAACAATGGGGTGATCTGATTGTTCAGGTAAGAAGGTCGGTGTTGTATCAATCCAACGTGGAATTTGATCTAAAAAATCATAGGTCTTTGGCATGATATACGGTGAACTTTGCTCGGTTGCAGGCACATCCTGCGAATGTTCACCCTCAGTTTCATTGACGACAGCATCAGTTTCATTGGCCCAAGCAACTTGATACATCAAGCTCATTGATGCGGAAAAAAGCAAAGTCCGAATAAAGTACTGTTGTTTTTTATGCATATGTTTTGGCTCTATTTAATTATCATCTGAGTATCCTGCATCTGTAGTTTTGTTATTTTTATCGGATAAATGCAAGCCAAACTACAAAATAAATGCAATTAATCTTCGGTCATTTGCTTAAGTGCTTGATAAAGCGAAATCACATCAATGGGTTGAGGCAATTGTTGGATCACATTTTGGATGCTTTGCCAATTTAAACCTTGCTGTCGATGGAGGATCAAATAGGGAAGGGCTTGTTCAGTACGCGATAGAGTCAGGCGTTTTTGACCGTGGATTAAACGTATTTTTTGACGTTCTTGTAATAATAACAGCGGGGTATGTAGCGTCGGTTCAGGTTCATCAAAATGAATGAATTTTTGCGTATGAATTAACTGTGCCGGGATAAATGGATAATAGTCGTTTTGCGACCAAATCATTTCAGCATGCTGAGACTGTTGATAGAGCTGATCAGGTGCAGCACAGAGTTGCTCTAGATTGTCCCATGTCATGACTTTAATCGCAGCAAGTTCATGTTGATGTTGTTGGCAAAACAGCTGAGAGAGTCGAATGGCTTCCATTTGCGTTTGAGCACCAAACAACAAGAGATATTTGATGAAGCGACCTTCGGTATTGATTTGCTCTGCTAAATACAGTGGCTGGTTTTTCCAATCTGTACCATCTGTCGTATGCAATAGAACATCAAGTTGCGTTGTGAGTTCAGGCTGATCTATAAACTGCAATTCATACAAGGCCAATTGCGCATCGATATTTTGCAGCGTTTGAACGCGAGCGGTGTATTGAGCGATTTGAATCTGTTCAGGAAGTTCAACGCCTGCCATTGTCGAGTTGAGATGTTCCTCCGATGGCGCATGTGTTGGCTGCTCAATTAGAACAAGAGGAACGGTATCAGGTGCAGAAAGCTCCGGTTTATTTGTATTTGAGTTATCAAGCAACGTATCCGCTTCATTGATTTGCTTATCGCAATGATCTAGATCGACAGAACCGTCTTTATTTATCGCTTCAATTGGCAGTAGGTCGTCCACACTTGCGGCAACACAGCTTGGCGCTGTGATGATTTCATCCTTTAGGCGTAAGGTATGTAGACTTAGATCGGTATCACTGATTAAACATTTATATAGCTGTTGTTGTTCAATTAACCAATCATAGCATTCGTTAAAATTGCCCCATTCACTGAGTAAAGCCGTGCGCTGTTTGGCTGGAATCATCCACACTTGCCAACCTAATTCATGGTCATGCAGCAAGGCCCAACCCATCTCTGGATATTGATATAAAGCATTTTCAAGTGCAGCATCATGGTTAAAATAGCCACGAAATAACAATGAATATGGCGTTTGTTTGGAAAATTCAGTGGCAGCCATTTGTGGCTTAGTTAATGCACGATAACTTAATATTTGCTTTTGAAAAATCGGTTCATCGCATAAGGCAAAAATTTCATGAATCCGACGTTTAGAAAGCGCAGTTTCATAAAAACTCAAAGCACGATGTTCAAGTTGATGGGTCAGTACATGGATTTCTTTTATTAATTGTACTTTGTCTTGTAAATTCATTTGTCCACTTCCTAAAGGACTTTTTGTGCTTTTTCTAAATATTTAGCCAATACAATATTGGTTGCAAGTTCTACTAATTTATATTCAGCCGAATTCGGGTTTCGATATGTATTGGCCAATTCAATCAGGTGCTCAATATCTATGACCTGCGGTGAAATTTTTCCTTGTATCAGTGCCTGAAGTTCTTGCATAGGACAATGTAAATTTAAAAATAAAGAAGTCGATTAGTTCATTTGATTATAGAGATTTCATTAAAAAAAACATGGAAATAAATGTCAGCTTCTACAAATTAAGCGTTAAATATGACAATTAATGCGCATTTTGTTTAAAAATAATACCAAACCATTAGCTTAAAGATAGGTTTTGCAAAAGATATAGCGGTATGGTTTGATCAATTTTTTTGAAGTCATCATCAGCGATCGAGCGCTTTTAGATGTTCATTTTTAATGTTAAGTAAAGAATAAAGCCCAAAGTAAAGGCACATAAAATAAAAAACCGATGGTGGGAGCCATCGGTTTTTTATGGAAAAATCAGCTAAAAATTATGCTTTTTTTTCTGTGTTTGTTACAACTTTAGTTGTATCTGCAGCAGGTGCTTTGTTATCTGCATTGGCAGTTTCAGCAGTCACAGCTTTTTTTACTGGAAAATCTGGTACATAAACGATTTGTGCAGAAACAGTTGCAGAAAGCGCCATCACAGCAACAGCCATAGCATATTTGATTGCGTTCATTTGTGTATTCCTATCAATCATTAGTGACTCAAAAAATGAGTCAGGGAGAAAATTAATCACTTGAATTTATGTGAAAATAATATCAAAAAATAATCAATTAAAAATGATCGATTCGGCAACGCAAGATAAACGGTATGAATTAATATTTATATAAAACAATCCATTAGAGTTATTGCTCTAGAGCTTTTGGTGGCTGAGTGACAGCGTTGTATCACTCAGATAAAGATGAAAAATCTATGAATGTTTGGCACATTTCTTTTCATAGACTTTGCCTGCGATACCACCAATAATGGCACCGCTGATCGTGCCAAAAACGGGCAAAATACTGCCTGCAACAGCACCGATCGCAGCACCTTTGACGGTCGGAGAAAAACGCGAGAGAAAGCTATTCTTCCCTGTTTGCGACTCGTTGGCGGTTGCTTGAGGGGTTGTATTGGTAGATAGATCGGTTTCAGCAGAAGTTACTTGAGGTTCAATTGTCATGACATTACTCCCGAGCATGATCATTAGAAGAATGAAGCTTTTAGCCTAATCGGAAGCGACCGCAGCTTAAACAGAAAGCATGTAATAAATGATGGTCAGTTTGTAATCCCTCGAAGTGGAATTCACTCCTGTGTAAGACATGTAATATTTTGCTGTTTTGATGTTTAAAAAATAACCAAAATAAGCGACTTAATCATATGATGAAGATTCAAAATCATAACAATGAGGATAAATACAATGTCTGTTGCTAAAGTCGTTGAAGTAAATGCAAGTAGCACAAAAAGTTTTGAAGATGCAATTCAAACGGGAATTAATAAAGTCACTGAAACTGTGAAAAACGTTCAGGGTGCATGGATTAATGAACAAAAAGTCGTGGTGAAAGACAATAAAATTGCAGAATATCGAGTGAACTTAAAAATCAGCTTCTTGGTGGAATAAGTTTCATTTTATTGATGTTAAAAACTGATCATAAAAAATCCCCGAAGTTCGGGGATTTTTGTTTGAACACGCTGAATTATTTTTCAGGCGTTTCACAGCTTTCATCATTACATACAGGTGTAGGAGCAAGTTCAGGAAGTTCCGCAGCTTTGTCCATCACTTGTTTAAACACGTCTTTCGGTTGAGCGCCAGCTAAAGCAATGCGTTGCTCAAATACAAAGAACGGTACACCCGTAACTTTAAGTTGATCGCGTGCTACTTCTTCGTCGTATTTGACGAAATCAGCAAATTCATCTGAGTCTAATAAGTCATCGACTTCAACAGGGTTTAGACCAATACGAGATGCAACGTCTTCTAAGGTTTCACGTTCACCAATGGCCAAGCCTTGCGTCATATAGCTATAGAAGAAAGCTTCTTTGGCTTCACTACCGAGACCTTTGCTTTGTGCAAGATGAATCAAGCGGTGCGCGTTGAAAGTATTGCCTGAATTGGCTTTTTGCCAGTTAAATTCAATACCTTCAGCTTTTGCCATTTCGGCAATATTGCGCTGCATTTCCTCTACTTCTTCAATACTACGGCCATATTTTTGAGCCAGACGTTCAGTATTGGAAATTTCTAGGCGAGCGGGCGCATCTGCATCAAGTTGATAGCTATGCCAAAACACTTCAAGTTCTACACCCGATTCTTCGGCAGCAGCTTCAAGGCGTTTTTTCGCAATATAACAAAATGGGCAAACCACGTCTGACCAGATATCTACACGCATGGGAAATCTCTTTTCTATATTCTGGGAAAATGATGGGGGCAAATCCTAAAATTTAAAGCCAAGCAATGCAATCCATTTTTGTTTCGATGGCGCAATGTCGAATTTTTTTGATGTTGATACAAGGCTTGACCGAAGATTTGTCGGACTATTAATCCGTGATTAAACGTTTACCCAAACAAATCACTTCAACCTCTTCATAGCCCAATTGTTCATAAAAATTTTGTACGTCAATGTTGTCTTGGCGAATCAGTAATTGAAGTTTTGGACAGCCTAAAGCAATTAAGCGTTTTTCTAATTGCTGAATGAGGGCAGTAGCGACACCATTTCGCTGAAAATGTGGATGTACGGCGAGATAATTGACCCAGCCTCGATGTCCATCATAGCCACCCATCACAGTTGCGATCAATTGATCATCTTTGACAGCCAATAAAAATAATTGATCACGTTGCGCTAGTTTTCGAAAAATATCAATTTCAGGGTTATTCCATGGACGGGTCAGATCACACAGTTCCCAAAGTGCAATCACTTCATCTAAATCAGATTCGAGATAGGGGCGGATAATAAACATAATTTTTGTTTTAGCATGTATTTTGACCAATTTAGATTAGTCGAGTTTTGCAGACTTGATAAGTCATATTGAAAAATAAAAGCCATAAAAAAAACGCTCCGAAGAGCGTTTTCTTATTTCACTGTCAATTAAGCAGTTTTAACTTCTGGTTGAGCAGCTAACATGTGGCCGTTCTCTTCGAAGTTGATGTGCCAAGACAATGCTTCACGTAGAAGGTGAGGTGTTTGACCACCTTTCGCACATGCACGGTCGAAGTAATCATTTAGCGCATCACGGTACATAGGGTGAGCACAGTTGTCGATTACTGCACGAGCACGTTCACGTGGAGCAAGACCACGTAAGTCAGCAAGACCTTGTTCAGTAACTAAGATGTCAACGTCGTGTTCAGCATGGTCAATGTGAGAAGCAAATGGAACAACAGAAGAAATGTCGCCGCCTTTTGCAATTGATTTAGTCACGAAGATCGCCAAGTGTGCATTACGTGCGAAGTCACCTGAACCACCGATACCGTTCATCATTTTTGTACCGCAAACGTGAGTTGAGTTCACGTTACCGTAGATATCAAACTCAAGCGCAGTGTTGATACCGATGATACCTAAACGACGTACAAGTTCTGGATGGTTCGAAATTTCTTGTGGACGTAATACAAGTTTGTCTTTGTATTGTTCAAGGTTATTAAATACTTTTTCGCCATATTTAGCAGAAAGCGTAATAGAAGAACCTGAAGCAAATTTCATTTTGCCTGCGTCGATCAATTCAAATGTACAGTCTTGAAGTACTTCAGAGTACATGATCAAGTCTTCAAAGTTTGAATCTTTAAGACCAGTCAATACTGCGTTTGCAATTGAACCGATACCTGCTTGTAATGGACCAAGGTTTTTCGGTAAACGACCTTCTTCTACTTCTTTTTCAAAGAAAGCGATCAGGTGGTTTGCAATACCTTGAGTTTCATCATCAGGTGCAGTCACTGTAGATGGAGAGTCATGCAATTCGTTGTTAAATACGATACCTACGATTTTTGAAGGATCGATGTTGATTGCATGTGTACCAATACGTTCGTCAACTTGAGTCAATGGAATCGCTTGACGTGTTGGACGATACGTTGGGATATAAATATCGTGTAAGCCTTCGAATGCTGGGCTTAAGTTGGTGTTGATTTCAACAATCACTTTTTCAGCAAAAATTGCGAAGCTTGCAGAGTTACCTACAGAAGTTGTAGGGATGATGCCACCATCTTCAGTGATCGCAACAGCTTCAATAATTGCCACATCAGGCTTTTTAAGCTGAAGGTTACGCATTTGTTCAACTGTTTCAGACAAATGCTGATCGATGAACATCACTTCGCCTTTATTGATGGCTTTACGTAATGTATTGTCTACTTGGAACGGTAAACGACGAGCAAGAACACCTGCTTCAGTCAATTTTTTGTCCAAATCGTTACCCAAGCTCGCGCCAGTAATTAGGGTAATTTTAAGAGGATTAGCATGAGCCTGTTGAACCAACGCTAAAGGTACAGCTTTCGCTTCACCTGCGCGTGTGAAACCACTCATACCTACCGTCATACCATCCTGAATGAATTCAGCAGCTTTTTCTGCGCTGATAACTTTGTCGTGAAGGGCAGCTAAACGGATGCGATCTAAAGACATCATATACTCTCGTGAAATTCTCAAAACTGATACGGATTGTACCGATCAAAAAAGCCATTTTGCATACCTGTTAGGCTAAGGTCTAATTTTTTGAAAAAATGTGGGTATAAGATTTTATTATGTTTTTTAAACTACTGAATAATAAAGTTAAAAATATCAATGGTTAAAGCTTAAACAAAACTGTTCGTTGCTTTTTTGAACGCTTGTTAAAAGCGTTCAGTTAAACTTTGCTTAATTTTTTCCAATGGGCTGTTGTTTAATATTTCATCATTTTCGAGTTTTTGCAGTGGTAAAGAAATGATCGCTTCGAGTCCACCTTCTGCTCGATTGTGAATTGAAAGTTGACCTTCGTGAATATCCACAATACGTTTTACAATGGCTAAACCGAGTCCACTGCCTTGAATGGTACGTGCATCATTACCACGTACAAAAGGTTGCATCAGGTCTTCAATTTGGTCTTCAGGAATCCCTTCGCCATTATCGGCAACGCGAATTTGAATATGGTCACCTTCATATTCGGTAGACAGTTCAATCGGCTCGGCACCATAGCGTTTTGAGTTATTGATTAAGTTGCCTATTAGTCGTTTTAAGGACAGGCTACGTGCTTGAATAACGGGCAAGTCTTGAGGTTCAAAGCGAATATCTAAAGGTTTAAATTGAATCACTAATTCCTGCAATAGCGCATTTAAATCAGTATCTTGCGGAACTTCATCAGAGCCATCTCGCATATACGAAATGAACTGATTCAGAATCGCATCCATATCTTCAACATCGTAAATCAGACCTTCTTTTAGGAAGTCATCATCAGGCATCATTTCTGCGCTGAGTCGAATACGGGTCAGCGGAGTACGTAAATCGTGGGAAATACCGGCCAACATGATGCGACGATCACGTTCAGTTTGTTCCAGCGTGTAGACCATGTGGTTAAAGGCTTGGTTTACTTCACGGATTTCTTGTGGCCCATGGTTGGTTTCTAAATAAGGTGCAGTGCCGTGTTTACTGTAGTTGTTTGCCGCATCTTGTAAACGTTTTAGTGGACGGTTGAGCTGACGAACCAAGGTTAAGATAATGATGCCAGCAATCAGCGGAATACCCAATAACCAGCCTAAAATCAGCTCTGCGCTATAGTTGGCATAGGTTTTTAAAGGCTCGCGAACCCAGTTGCCATTCATTTCTGGAGTTTGAATCCAGATGCGTGGGTCAGGTTTAAATTGGAAATACACGGTCGCATTATCAATGCGCATTTCTTTGGCCAGTTTCTTTTCAATTTGATTGGTAAAGAACTCTGCAATGACTTTGTCTTTGACGTTGGGGAATTCTTTCGGATCGGTCACATATTCGATCCCGACACGGTTGCGCATCCAGTCGTCGACATCCACTTCGGCATTGTTATGAAAAATCCGTAAATCAGGATTGTTAATGATTTCAAGTTCGACCGCGAGGTAACGAGCATGTTGTTGAATTTCGGGTAAATAGAGTGTGCGCCAAAAGAACCATAAGGACATAAACAGGCTAAAAAACACCACAAATAAGACCAATACGGTGGTCCGCATGGCTGCAGAGCGGGGTTTGATTTTATCGAGGAAGCGTTCCCAAGGTGTCCGTTTTTTTTCGGAGTAGGTAACGTAGTCGGTAAATTCCTGTGGGTCGATGGGTTCGAGTTTCACGCTATATCCCTAGAGTAAATTTTAGAGTGTGAGATCAATTAACCCTGTTGGATACGCGTTCAGGTCATACGCAACTGTTCGAGGCAGGAAGCATGGAATAGATTATGTTTCTGCGATGATTCTGATATGAAGCAGAAATGAGACGAGTTTTGCGTATGACAATGGTTTTGCTTACTTTTGCCGAAACAAAAGTAAGGCGAACCGCAGGTTATTGGATAAATTTAATGTTCAATGAAAAGACTCCGCCTAATGAACGGCGGAATTTTTTATTACTATTTATTTGGATTATTCAGCACCATCTGGAACAAAGACATAACCCACGCCCCAAACGGTTTGGATATAGCGTGCACGTGCTGGGTTTTCTTCAACCAAACGACGCAGGCGAGAAACTTGAACGTCAATTGAACGTTCCATAGCACCCCATTCACGACCACGAGCAAGATTCATTAACTTGTCGCGTGTCAGTGGTTCACGTGGGTGTTGAACTAATGCTTTGAGTACGGCAAATTCACCCGTTGTTAATGTGACGACTTGACCTTCACGGGTTAATGTACGAGTAGACAGGTCGAGTGACCAAGGACCAAAAGACACCACTTCCATTTGTTGGCTTGGTGCGCCCGGAACTTCACGCACTTGACGACGTAATACGGCACGAATACGTGCCAAAAGCTCATTCGGGTTGAATGGTTTTGGTAAATAGTCATCTGCACCGGCTTCAAGTCCAGCAATACGGTCTGAATCACTACCACGAGCGGTCAGCATAATGATTGGGGTATCGATGCTAGATTGGCGCAGACGGCGACAAATACTCAAGCCATCTTCAACAGGTAACATAAAGTCGAGCACAATCAGGGAAAAGAGTTCCCGCTGCAACAGACGATCCATCTGAGTCGCATCATGTGCGGTTTTGACCACAAAACCTTTATCTTCTAGGAAGCGTTGTAAGAGGGTGCGTAGACGCACATCATCATCGACAACCAGAATGCGTTCGACTCGGTCGGTTTCGGCTTGTACGGCATCTGTTTTTTCAGCAGGTACAACTAAACTCATGACGTGCTCCTTATTCTTTATTGTCATCGTAAACAAAAAGTCGATTTCACTTGAGTATACGATTCATTTATATAAATTTACTATGCTCTAAAGCAACAAATATTGCAGTTAAAATCAAGACATAGATACCAAATGTATACATGTTGTTCGAATCAGTTTGCTTATCTAAGTCTCGCTAATTTGCTGTTTCATAGTCAGTTTCGTAAAAAAATGTGTATTTGAGATGAACTGGCATTAAAAACCACGAATAAATTTATAAAAACAATTGTGGATTTTATGGTCTTGGTCTTTATAATCATGGCTTTTAGAACTTATCCTTGCAGGGATCTAATACGATGACTGACTTAGTTCAGCAGTTGGCAAAAGAAATTGCCGTACGTCCAAATCAAATTGAAGCTGCCATCAAGCTCATTGATGAAGGTGCCAGTGTTCCATTTATCGCACGTTACCGTAAAGAAGTGACGCAAGGTCTGGACGATACTCAATTACGTCAGCTCGATACACGTCTGACTTACCTGCGTGATTTATTTGAGCGCCGTGAAAAGGTAATCGAATCTCTAAAAGAACAAAACAAGTTATCTGATGACTTACTTGCTCGCGTGAATGCAGCAGAAACGAAAAATGCTTTAGAAGAGATTTACGCACCGTACCGTCCAAAACGTACCAGTAAATCATTTAAAGCCAAAGAAGCGGGTTTAGGCCCAATCGCTGAAAAAATCTTTAATGAAGCGATCGATCCTACGGAAGCTTTGGCAGGCTTTAGCCATGAAGATTATGCAGATGTTGAAAGTCAACTTGATGCGATTCAACACATTTTAATTGATGAATGGGCACAAAATATTGCATTAACCACTGAGCTAAAAGCGACATTTGCGAAAACTGCAGTGTTGAAAAGTTTAGTTGCAAGCGATGAGAAAAAAGAAGTCGGTAAAAAATTCCGTGATTACTTTGATTTCTCTGAAAGCTTAAATAAAGTCCCTTCACACCGTTTATTGGCGATGCTCCGTGGCCGTCAAGAAAATGTCTTAGGCTTAAAAGTCGATGGTGAAGATGATGCACCATTGGCACGTATTGAAACTGAATATAATGTTGAAACTGCACAGCCTCAAGCACGCGCAGATTTCTTAAAACAAACAGCAAAACTGTTCTGGTTGGGCAAAGTACGTCCTGCTATTGAGCATTCATTATTGACTGAAAAACGTTTGGCTGCCGAAGCTGAAGCGATGGATGTATTTGCTGAAAACCTACGTCATTTATTACTTTCTGCACCAGCAGGCGCGCGTACCACTCTGGGTGTAGACCCTGGTATCCGTACGGGTGTGAAATTGGCTGTTGTCAATGCATCAGGTGATGTACTTGCACACAGTACTATTTACCCGTTTGCCCCGAAAGAAGATAAAGCTGGTTCAGTTGCTGAACTTGCGCGCCTTTGCCGCGAATTCAATGTTGAATTAATTGCGATTGGTAATGGTACTGCAAGCCGTGAAACTGAAGCGGTTGTGGCTGAAATGATGGCTGCGAATACGGATCTGCATTTGATTCGTGTGTCTGTCTCTGAAGCGGGTGCATCTGTTTATTCAGCATCTGAATTGGCGTCAAATGAATTGCCAGATTTAGATGTATCGATCCGCGGTGCAGTGTCGATTGCTCGTCGTTTACAAGATCCATTGGCGGAGCTTGTGAAAATTGATCCTAAATCGATTGGTGTGGGTCAATATCAACATGATGTGAACCAAACAGGTTTAGCAAAAACACTAGAAGCGGTTGTGGAAGACTGTGTGAACTCAGTAGGTGTTGATGTCAACACAGCATCATCTGCTATTTTGGGTTATATCGCGGGTCTAAACAAATCGATTGCACAGCAAATCGTTGAATTCCGCAAAGAAAATGGTCGTTTTGATAACCGTCAAAGTTTGAAGAAAGTACCTCGTTTAGGCGAACGTACCTTTGAACAAGCAGCAGGTTTCTTACGTATTCAAGATGGTTCTGAACCATTGGATGCATCTGCAGTTCACCCAGAGTCATATGACTTGGTGGCAAAAATTGTGGAAGCTAAAGCAACGACTGTAAAAGATATTATTGGTAATACTGAAATTATCCGTCAGGTCGATGCAGCAGCATTTGTAAATGACCAATTTGGTTTGCCAACGATTCAGGACGTTTTATCTGAACTTGAAAAACCAGGTCGTGACCCGCGTCCAGAGTTCCGTACGGCAAAATTCCGTGAAGACATCACTGAAGTGGCTCAGTTGACTGAAGGTTTACAACTTGAAGGTGTGGTTACGAATGTGACTAACTTCGGTGCATTCGTGGATGTGGGTGTACACCAAGACGGCTTAGTGCATATTTCTGAACTTGCAAATGAATTTGTTGCAGATCCGCACAAAGTTGTGAAGCCTGGTCAAATTGTTCAAGTTCGCGTCTTGAATGTCGATGTTGAACGTAACCGTGTCAACTTGTCTATGCGTGCAGAAGGTGCTGCTGCAGCGAAACCACAACGTCAACCACGTCGTGACAATACGCAGCAAGAACAACGAGGTGAGCGTAAGCCACATGCGAAACGTCCACAGCATGCCCGTCCGCAAGGCGACCGCCCACAAGGTCATAAAAAACCTCAAGCAGCGAAACCACAAGAAAATAAAATCGGTGGTTTAGGTGCGTTGTTATTACAAGCAGGGATTAAAGGTTCGAAGTAATCTTTAACTGTTAAAAAAACCTCCCATATGGGAGGTTTTTTTATATAAGATTAAAACAATCAAAGCTTAAATAAACTTAGAAGACCATAATGTTACGTAGTTATTATCAGGGTTCAGTGCAACAATTCATACATACAAATGAACAAGAAATTATGGGGGCTTTGGCACTACAGCATGAATTTGCATTGGAAGATTTACAAAAGAACGCTTGGTTAAAACAAATTGAGATTTTAAAACAACATTTGGATTTTTTAGATGAGGGAGAAATCTTTTTTGAATTCTCTATTCCACGGATGGGTAAGCGCGTAGATAACATTCTTTTGATACGTAATTTAATTTTTGTTATTGAATTTAAAGTAGGTGAAAAGAGTTACCCACAATATGCTAAGACTCAGGTCATAGATTATTGTTTGGATTTGTTGAATTTTCATGAAGGTAGTCATCAGCAAAAGGTCATACCACTTTTAATTTCAACCCAAGCTCAAAGTTGTGAACAGTCATGGTCAGCGGTATCCACTTATCAAGATACTTTATGCTGTAACACCCATAATTTACGGATTGTAATCGAACAAGCGCTTTATCAATTTGCAGGTCTTACGCAACTTAATATCAAACAGTGGGTTGAGTCTCGATATAAACCAACACCCACAATTATTGAAGCAGCTCAGGCGTTATATCAAGGTCATACAGTGGATGAAATTTCTAGAAGTGATGCCGGTGCAAAAAATTTAGCGATCACTTCGAAAAAAATCGAACAAATTATTGAAGATGCAAAATTAACAAATAAAAAAACGATTTGTTTTTTAACGGGTGTACCTGGTGCAGGAAAGACATTGGCCGGTCTTAATATTGCGAACCAGCGTTTAAAAACAAATGAACAAGAACATTCTGTATTTTTATCTGGGAACGGTCCTTTAGTAGATGTTTTACGTGAAGCATTGGTCCGAAATACCGTGGAACTTGCTAAGCAACAAACAGAAAAAAAGACGCGATCTGAGGCAGAACGTGAAGCCAAAGCCTTTATACAAAATATTCATCATTTTAGAGATCATTATTTGAAATCAAATGAGGTGCCAATCGAAAAAGTCGTTATTTTTGATGAAGCTCAAAGGGCCTGGCAAAAGGATCAGGTTTCAAACTTTATGAAACAGAAAAAAGGTATTGATAATTTTTCGATGTCTGAACCAGAGTTTCTCATTAGTGTTATGGATCGCCACGCTGATTGGTGTGTCGTTGTTTGCCTGATTGGTGGTGGGCAGGAGATTAACACTGGAGAAGCAGGTGTTTCTGAATGGCTATCAGCATTAGAACATAAATACCCGAAATGGAAGATCTACTTTTCTAACAAAATTTTGCAGGATAAAGTCTATTTAACTGATCCTAAACAACAATTCTGGGTTCAAAAAAATGGAAAAAATGAGGAAGATTTACATCTTGCTGTTTCTGTCCGGTCATTTCGCAGCGAACAAGTTTCACATTTGATTCAACATGTATTAGATGGTGATGCAAAGTCCGCGAAAGAAACTTACCATATGATGTCCCAAGATTATCCTATTCTGCTTTGTCGTGATTTTAATGTTGCTAAACAGTGGTTAAAAAGAAAGGCTAAGGGTTCAGAGCGCTTTGGGGTTATTGCTAGTTCGGGTGCCAGACGTTTAAAAGCCGAAGGTATTGATGTAAAGAATAAAATAACACCTGCAGATTGGTTTTTGAATTCAAATACAGATGTACGTTCTGCGTATTATTTGGAAGATATTGCAACTGAGTTTGATGTGCAAGGCTTGGAAATAGATTACAGTTGCGTGGCATGGGATATTAATTTTTATTTTGATCAAGATTGGCAATTTCAAGCCTTTAAAGGTAGTCGATGGCAAAATATAAGGCAAACTGAAAAGCAGAAATACCTGTTAAATGCATATCGAGTGCTACTGACTCGGGCGCGACAAGGTATGGTGTTGTATATACCATCTGTAGATGACAGTGACTGGACTCGTCCCAAGAAATATTATGATTCGACGTATAATTTTTTGAAGCAATGTGGTTTCAATACGCTATAAAAAACCTCCCATTTGGGAGGTTTTTTTATTTCTTTTAAGGCCTATCAAAGATAAATGAGCTGAATCTTAAACTTCGCAATAAAGTGTAAAAATCACACAAATCACGTATCAAAACACACTATAGAATCGTTCGATTGTCAGACAATATAAGTCACGCCATAAAGTGGTCACAAACTTTAGGCTTTACATACTTACATCTAATTATTTGATATTTATTATAAACGGTAAAATGATGATATCTAAAATTGAACGACATCGATTTCATATTCACGACTTTTTATCTGGAACAGTGGTATTTCTCGTGGCTTTACCACTATGTCTAGGCATTGCATTGGCTTCTGGCGCACCGATTCTCTCTGGCATTATTGCTGGCATTGTCGGTGGTATTTTAGTTGGGGTACTGAGTGGCTCACATATCAGTGTTGCAGGCCCAGCAGCAGGTTTAACAGCAGTCATTTTGGTACAGCTTGAATTACTGGGCGGCAACTATGCCGCCTTTTTATTGTGTATTGTTTTTGCCGGTATTTTACAGATTGGATTTGGCATATTTCGGCTCGGTTTCTTTGCCAACTTTATTCCGAACAATGTCATATTGGGTTTGTTGGCAGCTATCGGGCTGATCTTGATTGGGAGTCAAATACCTTATTTGTTTGGCTTGAACCAATTTTCATGGTCTGTGCTGTGGCAGTCACAGCCGCTCAATTTGCAATGGGATGTGGGTGCCATTGTGATCGGTATCGGTAGCCTTGTACTGATGTTGCTTTGGGAGCAGAGCCCATGCAAAAACTGGGTTCTGCCTTCAGCCTTGGTTGCTGTAGTCCTCGCTACACTATGTAATGCCATGTTGGTGCTTAGTGGCTCGTCTTTTGCAGTTCATCCATCAAATCTCATCCAACTTCCTAACCTTTGGGATCAGCCACAAAATGTGATGATCTTTCCGGATTGGACCGCTTTAAATAATCCTCTGATTTATACGGGTGCAATTACTTTGGCGGTTGTGGCGTCATTAGAAACTTTATTGAATTTGGAAGCAGCAGATAAATTAGATCCGCATAAGCGTTCGTCACCCCCAACCGAGAGTTATGGGCGCAAGGTATCGGTAATGTTGTTTCGGGCGCTATAGGCGGGATGCCGCTGACGTCAGTGATTGTTCGTAGTTCGGTCAATGCCAGTGCTGGAGCTAAAAGTAAATGTTCTGCGATCTTTCATGGCGTGTTGCTCCTGTTTGCCGTGCTGTGTTTAGTGCCCTTGATGAATATGATTCCGCTTTCAGCATTAGCTGCAATTTTAATCCTCACAGGTTTTAAACTGACACATCCCAAATTGTTTAAACAGCTGTATTTAAAAGGTTGGAAACAATTTATTCCTTTTATCATTACCTTACTGGCGATTTTATTCACAGACTTATTGGTCGGGATCTTGATTGGTTTAGCCAGTAGTGCGGCCTTTATTTTATACGCCAATTTTAATAAGGGACTGAAGGTGTATAAAGAGCATCATTTACATGGGGTGATTACACGGATTGAATTGCCTTCACAAGTCAGTTTTCTCAACCGTTCGGCATTAATCTCGGCATTGGAACATATCCATCGCGGCGAACAAGTGGTGATTGATGCCACACATGTGAGTGATATGGATGCTGATATTTTCCAACTCATTCAAGAGTACCAACAGGAAAAGGCGGCGCAACGTAAAGTGCAAGTACAGTTGATTGGTTTCAAGGCACATTATGCCGATGCGCAGGAGGCGGCATTAGATATAGATATTAGTACAGCAGCTTTACAGCAACGTTTGAACCCAGAGGACGTGCTCGCTTTGCTTAAAGCAGGCAATAAACGTTTTGTACAAAATGAGCGTTTGCAACGAGATATCTATCGGCAACTGCGGGTGACCGCTGAAGAAGGGCAGCATCCGATTGCGGCAGTGTTAGGTTGTATGGATTCTCGTGCGCCGACTGAAATGATCTTTGATGTTGGAATTGGCGATTTATTTAGTTTACGCATTGCGGGGAATGTCGCGGGACAAAAAGTTTTGGGATCATTGGAATTTGCCTGCGAAGCCAAAGGTGCCAAAGTGATCGTGGTGCTTGGTCATACGGACTGTGGTGCGGTTAGCAGTGCTTGTCAGTTGCATTTAGCTGGTCAATCGATTCAGAGCCTGACGCGTATGCCACATATTCAATATGTGCTGGGGCCACTCAATGAGTCTGTATCGCGTGTTGCCGAATTGATGCAACCACAAACGCTGAGTCCGGCATTTTTAGAGCAAGTGACGCAAATGAATGTGCATTACAACATCCGCTATATTTTGCAAAATAGTGAAGTGCTACAGCAGTTGGTGCAAGAAGGTAAAGTGGCGATTGTTGGTGCAGTGTATGATGTAAAAACTGGACGGGTTAATTTCTTCGGATAAATAAAATCCGATGACATAAAAAAGGATCATCATGAACACATGATGATCCTTTTTATTGAACTAAAATACATTAGCGAATCATCGGTACGATCCAACTGGTAATGATCAGCAAAATACCGAAGTGTCCCAATTTACGGGTGACATATACCAATTTAGACGGTTTTTGTTCCAATTGTTTCGCATAGTCTTCGATACTAATGCCTTGTTTTGCATTACTAGTAAATAAAAATACCGCCAAATCGATACAAATTAAAATGGTACCGACATCTGCCACTACTTCCATTAAATCGTATTGGCCGCTGATCAAGGCGGTTGACACTTGATAAACAAGGAAAAGTGCAAAAGCGATGCAGGCATACTGCAAAACAGTTAAAAATATCCGCATAAATCTATACTAAATAAGCTCAAAATTCTGAAACAGGATTATAGCGTCCCTCGCAAGAGATTACTGTAACGCTTAGAGTGCTTGCATGACTGCTGGGAAATGTTGCTTCTCAACCATTTCCAAAAACTCATCGCCCATACGCTGACTTTCAGCCACGCATTGGTTCCACATTTTAATCCGTTGTTGGTTGTCTAAGCCTTTGAGGGTAAAGTCTTTACGGTCAGGCAGTCGGCCAAGCGGCAAGCTTGCAAGGTAGTCTTGTGAAGGCGACAGTAACAGGGTACGCGCCTGATTTTCAGGATTGGCTTGGCGTTTAAATAATTTATCAAACCAACCGGGGGTGATGCTATCCGTGAAATGTGGATACAGCACGATGCCCTGACTTTGGAAGGGCAGGTCAATGTGATAGTCGATCAGGCCGCCATCGCGGTAACTGCCTTGTGGTGCATCAGGGATATCACGTATCGCGGCCATGACACCGGGAATAGATGCAGAAGCCATGAGCCACGGCATGACACTGTCTTGAGTCAATGCATGGTAATGCGTGGTAAAGCCATCATCCGCCACGGTAAATTGATGACCTGACACAGGCTGACTAATTACACGCTGCATGAAATAACGACTGTGTTTACGTGCGAGCGCTGTCGTTCCCACGATCCCTGCGACAGAGGCTAACAGCGGCAGGGCTTTATCACTTTGGAAAATATGCTGAGCTTTGACTGAAAGCACAGTGAGGTGATAATCTGGGTGATTAACCAGTGCCGCTTCTTGACCTTGAATCAAATCGATCAGCATGCCACGACACACATCGCTGACTTCTTGACGACTCATCTTTTTATGAAAGCTCAGATTGGTATACAGCTCAGAGAGGCGTTTCGTGCCTTCGATAGCTCCCCAAGCAGCAATACTGGCAAAGCGCCAACTGCCAATCGATGAACCAATTAAAGTACGCTTTTGTTGCGCACGTGGCAAAAAGTCAGCAAAAATCGCCTGATCTAAACCTTGAATACCAATGCCTTTCGGGCCACCAGCAGCACCGGGCAGGATATCCACTTGAGCAGCGTTTAAACCTTCTTGTTCAATCAGTTGGCGTGCTAAATGGCCAGCACGGATATTGAGCGCAGGCGGTTTTTTTTGCAAAATTTGAGTCATGGTAGTCGCTTAAAATACAGTCGTAGAATTATTCTAGTGCGTTTTTGCACAGACCCAATGGCTGAAACTTACGACAAATGACTTCTCAGTCATATCAGGGCACCACTCACGAATGCTGTAATAATTGTTCATTATGCCGATGCAATTGAAACAAACTGAGGCAGACGATTGCCCATGTCGCCATTGGGAAGACCGCCCAAGCAAATAGATTAATGATAAAAACCACGGCCCCAGCTAATAACCAATAATTTAACCCGGCCATCAGTTTTTGCTGTGGCAAACAAAGCAGGAATAAACAGGGAAGTGCATTAAAGATAATGATCCACCAAAATGCAGCAGCTACGCTGCATCCTATACAGGGTGGTGTTGGCTGACGGTTGCCAGTTTAGAAACGGCATGTGTATATTTAGTTTAACCAACACATCAAGCAGGGTCGAAAAACTATACAGCAAGGCCGTTGCACATGCTCGGAGAGGGGTTCGACCATACAGTACCCCTAAATAACTGTATGACATGGCGTTCAGCCTTATTTAAATTTTTTTTTATAGCTTTAAGCCCTTTATTGTCAAAAGGCTTAAAGGATTTATGGATACATCAAGATCATTTAAATACAGATTATTTAAACACACGCCAAATGGCAAGTAAGCTTGAAAGTGCAATTAATACGATGGAAACATACCATGGCGCAATTATCGCAATGGAGAGAAAGATGGCCATAACACTGCCAAAGACCCAACTACGCTTTTGCTGATGTTCCATTTGCAAGCGCATGCTTTGCAGTTCATTGAGTTGTTTGGCATGCCAAGCTGACTGATTTTTTAAACCATTCAGACTGTCGATCATCAGCGTTGGTAAATCTTGCGCACCTAAAAGTAAGTCTGGAATTTTTTGTCCGAGTTCTTTTAAGTTTTTCTGAGGATTCATTTGCGCTTTAATCCAATCGGTCAGGATTGGTTTTGCCAAACTCCAAATATCCAATTCAGGATAGAGATCAGTTCCTAAACCTTCGACATGGACCAAGGTTTTGAGCAGCAACATCAGTTGTGGCGGAATCTCTAAATGGAAACGACGCGCAATATCCATCACTTGAATCAGGATGCCGGCGAAGTCCAATTCATGCATTGGTTTAGAGACCATCGGGCCAACCGTACGACGCATTTCACGTGCTAATGCATCTTGATCTGTACCCGGTGGAATCCAACCCGCTTGATGCACGATTTGAATCAGTTGCATAAAGTCGCTGTTCATAACCGCAAGCAGCATGCGTGCTACGGTCATTTGGTCGTGCTTTGAAAGCTCACCCATAATCGCGCAGTCCAAGGCAATAAAGCGTGGATTGCTTGGATTAATGGTTTCGACGAAGACATTCCCCGGATGCATGTCTGCATGGAAGAAGTTGTCGCGGAACACTTGGGTAAAGAAAATGGTGAGCCCTTTTTCGGCTAAATCTTTACGATCCATGCGCAAGCGATCAAAGGTCGCAATATCTGAAATTGGTACACCCGTAATACGCTCTTCGACCATGACATCACGGCTGTCCATATAGACTTCAGGCACGTACATCATGCTTGAACCGGTGAAGTAATGACGCATACGACGCGTGTTATCCGCTTCTAAAGTCAAATCCAATTCATTGAGAATAATTTGACGGTAGTCTTGAATAATTTCAGACAGATGCAGGGCACGAGCGGCTTCTAGGCGTTTTTCAAGGAACTGACCAAGCCACTCTAATATTTCAAAATCATGCAGAATTTGATTGCGAATATTCGGGCGAGTCACTTTCACTACGACTTCGCGACCATCATGCAGTGCAGCAGTATGCACTTGTGCGATAGATGCTGCGGCTAAAGGCTGCTCGTCAAAGCGTGCAAATAAGGTATTAACATCGGCTTTGAGTGATTCCTGAATGCGCATTTTGGCAACGTCATTTGAAAAAGGTTTTACACGGTCTTGTAAAAGCACCAATTGCTGTAAAACTTCAGGTGGAATCAAGTCACGACGGGTAGACAGTAATTGACCGAGTTTAATGGCCAAAGGTCCCATATCTTCTAAAGCTTGTTTTAGCTTCAGTGGATTTTTACGTTCTTTGCTTAAACGTGCTGCAGGATGTATACGAATGAGGGAAAGAATATGACGGGCTTTTTCCGGTAATTCTTCCGCAGGAAACAACGTGTCGAGTCTATAGTGCGCAGCAATGCGCCAAAGGTCGAGTAAACGTGAAACGTGCGGAATCATATATGCAATTACCTAGTCTTAAGTGTTGTCTTGTAATGAGTCAATTTGGCTGTGCAGCTGCTGAATTTTTGCTTCTGCACGGTCCAGATTTTGATTCAAAATTCGGGTGTCTTGATTCAGGTCATCCATTTGCCAGCGTGGGGCAAGCAAGCCTGAATCTTCTTTTAACGCGTCTTCAGCAAAGAACAAATGGCTTTGTAAAGTACGTTTGAGATGTTTGGGTGCAAGTTGTAACTTACCAATTTCATGCGCAAGGCTTGGACCAATCCAAGGGCTTAGATGCGAAGCTAAATCAGGCTCAGCTTGCTGCATAATGCGCTGGATATCCTGCAATAAGTGATAATCACCTTGCAATGGAATATTGCCGACATCTTCAGCCAACAGCAGTTTGAGGAGCTCGACTACTGTTTTGACATGTAAGGTCGCGGTTGCTTCAGTTATGCTTGACTGCTGTTCGAAAGGGCGTTGCTCAAAGATGGATGCAGTTTCAGTATGTCCTGTTGGCGTCGGTTCTAAGCGAACTTTCTGATCGTCAAAAAACACATCCACCGACAGCTGTGGTGAGTCGATCACCACACGCAGCATTTTGCCTTGCAATTCATTCAGTTGGATGCGAGTAATAGCATCCAAATCAATGACATGATGAATTAAGCGTTCAACTGCACCAAGTGCGAGAATCGACCACATAGTTCAGCCTGCAGTATTAAAGTTTGAAACCACGGTGTACAGCCACGATACCACCCGTTAAGTTGTGGTAATCACAGTTTTGGAAGCCCGCATTTTCCATCATACCTTTAAGAGTACGTTGGTCTGGGTGCATACGAATTGATTCTGCAAGGTATTTATAACTTTCAGAGTCATTCGCTACGATTTTACCCATGATCGGTAATGCAGTGAATGAGTACAAGTCATACAGTTTTGAGAATGGTTCAAATACCGGTTTAGAGAATTCTAAAATCAGTAAACGACCACCTGGCTTAAGAACGCGGTACATTGCAGCTAGTGCAGCATCTTTGTCAGTCACATTGCGTAGACCAAATGAAATGGTCAATAGGTCAAAACTGTTGTCTGCAAAAGGTTCTAAAGTTTCAGCATTGGCCAAAACGAAATCGACATTGGTACAACCAGCATCAATGAGGCGGTCACGACCGACATTGAGCATCGATTCATTAATGTCTGAAAGCACCACATGACCTGTCGGGCCAACTTCACGGCTAAATACTTTGGCAAGGTCGCCTGTACCGCCTGCAATATCCAGGACGTGCTGACCGCGACGTACACCTGACATGTTAATGGCAAAGCGTTTCCATAGACGGTGAATACCAAATGACATTAAATCATTCATGATGTCGTATTTTGCAGCCACTGAGTGGAAGACTTCCGCTACTTTTTGTGCTTTATCTTCGCTGCTCACGGTTTGATAACCAAAGTGCGTGGTTGCCCCAACGTTACCAGTATTCGCGCCACGTGGCAGATTATATTTGGGTACTGAACCTGTCACAGGTGTGTCGGTCAGACGTTGTTCTAAAGATTGTTGCTGACCTTGCGCTGTCCCTTGTGGTAAAGGTTCAGTTAAGAATGGACTCGCTTTGTCTGTATTTTGTGCCGACTCAGGTGTAGGGACAGGCGTTTGATTCTCGTTAGACATTAGAGTCACTCCTAACTTATAAATAGGGTTAATGTTACTTTGTAAGCATGATGACAGATTCTCTGTTGTTATACAGCAGTCATTTGCGTTTGTGGTGAATAATATACAGAAAAAATAAGGGGCTGCTGTAATTGCTTTGCAAAACCCCTATAAAAAATCTGAATTCAGTCTTGCAAGCCCAGTTTGTTTTATATCAAACATGGGCTTTGTGGGATGTGAGTTTTGTTAAGCCGCAGGCTGAAACGGGTTCGGGTCACCGGCATGTACACGGTCAACGATTTGGCGTTCTACAGCGGTAAATTCGCGGACAAATTTTTCTGCTGACTTGAGCGGTTTCATCGCCAAGAAGCCATCTTGCATAAAGTCGTACATCACTTCGAAGTTATATTTTATTGCTGCACCTTTGCACATCTTAAAGGCGGTATAGACCATAAATGAGCGCATATATTTATCTAAATTACGACCTAAATCGTCCAATAGTTGCAGCTGTAACATACGGTCCTTGCCCTGATCGAGCTTAAGATAAGTCTGGCGCATCATTTCATCGGTTAGGGGCAGATTGGATGGATAATCTTCTAATAATTGCATGGCCACTTGTTCATCAAGCTGTACGGCTAAAATGGCAAGTTGTACGCCCGAAGTACCAGTCTTTATAGCATTGTCTGGAATCAATTTTTCAGCTTTGTGCGCATAGCGGGTGAGACGTGCAATTTGTGCAGCTAATGCATCAAAATCAGGACCGCCATATAAACGGTTAATAAAATATTCAGACATCAGTACATTGTGTTTTTCAGCAAATTGCACAGCATGCGTACGTTGCATGCGCTGCTTTTGCCACTGCTGGACATCTTGTAAACGCTGTAAAATTTCTGGCTTTTTGTGGTAATTCAACTGGTAATACAGTTCAAGTAAATCATCTAATACCGCAAGTTTGGACATTGAGTGTCTCAATTATTTTTTAGATGTTTGAATCTTAGTGGGTGTTGGAGCTTAGGGCTATGACAAAGTGACGAAATTATAGGTCAATCTGAGTCAGTTTGTTGCAGAAACGGTCATATTTTGCATTTCAGCATATACATGAAAGCATTGTTGTGGGGTGAAGGGCATGGTTATACTCAAAACAGAATAAAACCAAGGGTCCGCCATGAGCTTAAAAGAAACAGAATTTCAATTGATGGATGAAGAACAACTCTCGGTTGAGCTGATTGAAGCGCAGTATCAACTAAAAAATACCAGCCGTCAGCCCAATGCCAAAAGCGTGTTGATTTTAGTGAGTGGAATCGAGCTTGCGGGTAAGGGCGAGGCTGTCAAACAGCTCCGAGAATGGGTCGATCCACGCTATTTAAGGGTGAAAGCGGATGCCCCGATCATGTTTAATCAAAAACAAACCTTTTGGCAGTCTTATGCACGGTTTATTCCTGCCGAAGGGCAAATCATGGTGATGTTTGGAAACTGGTACAGTGATTTGCTCAGTACCGCCATGCATGTGTCAAAGCCTTTGGATGAAACCTTATTTGATGAATATGTTGAGAACATGCGAGCCTATGAACAAGACCTAAAAAATAATCATGTCGATGTGATTAAAGTCTGGTTCGATTTGTCTTGGAAATCCTTACAAAAACGTTTGGATGAAATGGACCCGAGTGAAGCGCGTTGGCATAAATTGCATGGTTTAGATTGGCGCAATAAAAAGCAATATGACAACCTACAACGTTTACGTCAGCGTTTTAGCCATGACTGGGTCATCATCGACTGTGAAGATGAGCAAGTCCGTGATCAACAATTTGCACAGCATATTTTACGGACCTTAAAACATTGTCCAACACATGAAACCACGGCGGTGGGGCGCTGGAAACAAGCCAAAACCCCACAGGCGTTATTGGAACCCAGCACTGCCGTCGCTGATGAAGCCGATTATAAAAAAGAATTAAAAAAATTAAGCCGTAAGGTGGCTGAAGCTTTACGTTTTGATTCACGCAACGTGGTGATCGTCTTTGAAGGGATGGATGCCGCAGGGAAAGGCGGAGCAATTAAACGTATTGTTAAAAAGTTAGACCCACGCGAATATGAAATTCATACCATAGCAGCACCTGAAAAATATGAACTACGCCGTCCTTACTTATGGCGCTTTTGGAATAAAATTGTCCCTGAAGAGAAAATCACGATTTTTGATCGCAGTTGGTATGGTCGTGTTTTGGTTGAGCGGATTGAAGGCTTTGCTAATACCGTTGAATGGCAGAGGGCATACGATGAAATTAATCGCTTTGAAAAGGACCTATATAACACTCAAACGGTTGTCATCAAGTTCTGGTTAGCCATAGATAAGGATGAGCAAGCTGCGCGGTTTAAAGCCCGCGAAGAAACCGCCCATAAGCGGTTTAAAATTACTCCAGATGACTGGCGGAATCGTGACCGTTGGGATGACTATCTCAAAGCTGCTGCAGATATGTTGCAACGCACGAATACAGAATATGCGCCGTGGCATGTGATTGCGACCAATGATAAGCATAGTGCTCGTTTACAAGTGCTAAAAACGATTTTAGCGCAGTTGAAAGCAGATTGACTTTATGAAAAAAGCCACGCAATTCGTGGCTTTTTTCTTCATTTTCAAAACTCGCTCATTTTCAGATTTACTTCATCTTTAGATCTATGGTTTAGATCACTTTGATTTGTAAACTATGTTGATGCGCTAGATATCGCCGTTAAACATTGTTCGGCGTTGGAACAGGTTGGTTTGGAAATTTCTGTTGAATACGCTTCGCCAATTGGTAGCTTTCTTCCACATGGGTTTCAGCGACTTTTTTCATCACGATGTAACCCAAACTGGCTGCCACCAATTGTCCACCTAGTGGAATAAATTTGGTCACTTGTTTGGTAATATATTTTGCTGCAATGTTATTCAGCGATTTTTTCATTGCGGTTCGTGCAACTACTAAGCCAGAAAATTCGACACCACGTTTACGCAGTTCTGTCCAATGAATCTGTTTGGTTTTCGGGTCATACACACTAATTTGATCTGGTGCTAAACCAAAACGCGCATTAATTTCTGGAATGAGCTGTGACAAAATTCCGACGTCAATCACCACATCCAAAAATGGCACAGGAATAATGGCTGCACCTGCTGAAAAGTAAGCACGTTTTTTCACAAGCTCTAAGCATTCAGCGCGAATAATGTCCAGATTTAAGTTAGGGTCGATGGAATCAGGAATGTTATCAATTTTCATAAGCAGATACCCTTGATACTGGATTGGTTTTTTTCTCATAAAGTATCATTAAGATACTTGTTTAAAAGCATTTTTTGCAATCTATTCTCTTGTCAAAGTCGCATAGACAGCCCAAGATGTATAGTAAATAATCATTGTTGTTTTGTAGTAGTTGGTCACGCAGGCTGTATAGGTAATCCATGGCAATACATGTAATTCAAAGTCAACGAATCGAAGTTTTGGTGGATTGTCTGATCGAAAAATTGAAATCGAATCAATCGACCAATGCCTTGTCCGTCTTGCAAGAACGACATATCGTGGTGCCCGATCAAGCCATTGCTGCATGGTTAGAAAAGCAAATTGCTGAAAAAATCAGTATTAGTGCCAATATTAAGCATCATCGTAAAATTTTAGGGTTGCAGTGGAAAGCCTACGATTGGGCCTTGCCGAATAAACAAGACCGTGAGCGGATTAAAGGTATCAACATGCCGCCGTTGATCATGCAATGGCGTATTTATAATGCTTTAGCGGTTTTTATTGCGGCTGATCAGTTCGATGCAGCACAGATTCCGACAGATGTGCAGCCCTTAGTCCAGCGTATTTTTGACAGTACAGTACAGCTCTCCGATCGAAAAAAACGTGAGCAAAAGCGGCAAGAAATGTTGTACTGGATCGCTGCTCAAGTCACTCGGCTTTTTACCAACTACATGGCCTTTCGTGGTAGTTGTATTCATACCCCAGATGAAGGTGTTGAGCACTGGGTTTGTCCACATTGCGATACTGACTGGCTAAAAGCGTGGAGTCACAACCAGCCATTAAATATTATGCAACTCACAGGTCTGAAACCTGAACAAGCCGATGAATATCTACCGACGCAGGCTCGACAACTGGAGCATTGGCAGCGTTGGTTGTGGCATCAAGTATTCCAAAAAGACTTTAATGACCGACAGGAAATAGACAATAAATTTTGGTTTGCCTTGGCGCATGCTGAGCAAAATCGGCAGCAGCAGTTTGATTTGGATGCTGAGGAGGATGAACGCGATGATGATGAGCGTCATCAAACCTATAACGGTTTGCCTGAACAGATTTTCGTCTTCACCACTTTAGAATTACCCCCTGCACAACTGAAATTTTTATATCGTTTGGCGGCGTATACCGAAGTACATCTGTTGTATTTCAACCCATCGCGTGAGTATTGGGTAGACATGGTCGATCCCGTTTGGAAAGATCGTTATAACCTGAAATTACAACAGCGTTATATTGAGCGAAATCCCAATGTCAGCACGGCGCAAATTCAAGCCTATCTGAGTACGACCAATGCGGAATTTCGTGAATCACAGCATTCCTTATTGACTCGTTTAGGCAAGCGTGCGCGGGATAATTTTGCATTATTGGTGAATATGTCTGGTGGCGAAGGTTGGGAAGATATTTTTCCAGACACCGAGCCGACAACGCTGCTCGCTCAAATTCAATATGACATCATGACCTTAGAAGAACCCAAGCAGCATCAATATGCACTTGCGGGTTCAGATGAATCGATTCAATTTCATGTCTGTCATTCTAGCCTGCGTCAATTAGAGGTTTTACGTGAGCAGTTGGTACATTGGTTGGCAGAAGGTACGGAACAGGAGCCACGCCATCCGAGTGATATCTTGGTCTTGGCGCCGAATTTAAAAGAACTGGAACCACATATTCGGACGGTCTTTTCGACGACTCGAGGCATGGGACGCAGTGCTGTGGATTTACCTTATATCCCAGTCAAAATTGCAGGGGTGGTTAGCCAAGATATTCAAAATGCATGGCAAGCCTTTGTTGGACGCATTGAAATTAGTCAAGGTCGTTTTACCGCAGAAGATTTTCATGATTGGCTGAATTTGAATGCGGTGCAAGAACTGTATCAGCTCGACCATGTGCAAATGGAACGTATGATGGAGCTGCTGATTCAAGCCGGTTTCCGTCGTGGTTTAGATGAACAGCACATGTTGGCTTATTTGTCTGAGCAAGACCGAGATTATCGTTATACCTTTAAATTTGCATTAGACCGTTTGGCGTTAGGGGTTGCGATACCACAGCATGCCGTATTTGAGGACACGTTAAGTTTTGCAGGGGTGTTGAGTAGTGATTTTGAGTTGGTGCAAACTTTAATTCAGATCTACCGAGATATCAGTGCGCGTCGAGATTGGCTCAATCCGAATCTCAGCACACAGACGGTCAAAGTGTGGTTGCAACAATTAGATGCAGATTTAAAGCCTTTTGTGGAAGCCAGTGGTCGAGCATTTGAAACCATTCGCAGTGTGATGCGTGCGATGACGCAACGTCTGCACAATGCCCAAAGTGATAAAGTTGAGTCGCTCCCAAACAGCTTTAATTTGCCATTATCTTTGCTGCTCAAAGAAATACAACAAGGCATCGATAGCTCTGTCGATCAGATCGAACCAACTGGTTCAGTGACCTTTGCAGACATGGGGAAAATCCGCCAAGTCCCATTTTCATTGGTGGTGTTAATGAACATGGATAGCGGCAAATTTCCGCGTCGTGATCAGCAAGTGCCTTTTGATTTGATGGATGTGTTTAAACCGGTTTTGGGTGATCGCTCTCGTTTGGAAGATGATAAAGGTGCATTTCTAGATGCCTTGTTATTTGCCCGACAGTCCTTGTGGATTTTCTATAATGGCTTTGATGTCAATGATGGTGAAAGTCGTGAACCATCCTCCGTGATTTATGAATTTAGCCAATTCCTCGCACGGATGATTCAGCCGCAGCAATTGAACCAACCCCATGATGCCATGTTGGATTTGGATGGCTTACGCATCCCACAACAACTCGAACCGCTATACCATATTTATCCTTTGCAGCCATTTGACCCGATGGGTTTTCAGCAGTCGAAAAACCTACGATATAAAGATCAATGGTTTGCTGTGGCGGAACATATTTTAGATCAGTCTGGTCAACGCCAATCGTGGATTAACCGTGATTATCCTGTGCATGATGAACAAGAAGTACGGGTTTTGGATGGTCAGGAATGGATTAAAGATGTGGTGTTTCCAGCTCGTGCATATTTGAAAACGCTTGGCGTGGCCAGTGTCTATACCGGTGACCAATTACCACAGCAAGAGCCTTTATTGCTCGACCGTTTACAGCAATATCATGTCCGTGACTTATTGCAAAAGCATTATGTGCAACCTGCCTCTCGTGTCCATCAAGCTGAGGATCAGAACTCTACGACTCCAACTGAACCGGATATGGCCTTGTTCCAAGATGTACTGCCTGTGGGACATAGTCAAATAGCGACTTGGAAGCTCAGTTTGCAAGAGCAGGCACAGTTATTAGAGCGTTTGGATGGACGCCGTGTAACCGCGACCACCTTACAAAACTTACAGCTTGAACCGCATTTGATACTGAGTATCACCGTGCCTGAAGACTCTCAGAGTATGCATTGGTTAAGCTGTATGGCGTCTGGGGCAAAGCCTAAGCGTCAGACGCAAACCTGGCTCGAATATCTACTTTGGTTGAGCTATTTAGACTTAGGCGATGAGGGCGCGACGTATCGTCGTGAAGTGATTTGTAATGATAAAAGCATAGTCTGTTGTGGATTAAGCTCTGCACAAGCCAAGCTGCAGCTCAGTGAATGGGTGGCGATGTGGAAACATGCACAAAAACGTCCTGTGGTGCTGCCTGCTGCCTTAATTCGCCAAGAAAAATGCACTTGGGTGGAGAATGAAACAGGCCAGCTCATGCCAGATAATTTTGCAAAGCTTCAAGAGGAATGGCTGAAAAATCATAGTTTTGGTGGAGTGGAGTTGGAGTCGAATGAAGCCAATAGCCACCATCGTGATTGGAGCTTTATTTTACAGCAACAAGCGGCAGATGAGCTTCTGGCATTGTCCTGTCGTTATTATGCAGAACGTTTATATCATGTGATGGATACCGAGGCGGATGACGGCCTAAAAAAACTCAATGTCATCAAGCCTGAGGTGAAAAAATGAATATGCCACAGCAAACGATGAAAATATCCACCAACCCGATTGCAGACATGAGCTTTACCGGACTGCACTGGATTGAAGCCTCGGCGGGTACAGGAAAAACCTATACGCTTTCCAGTCTGATGGTGCGGATTTTTCTCGATCGCTATATGCCGAATCAGGTCATTGCCACCACTTTCACCCGTAAAGCCACAGCGGAACTCAAAGCGCGGGTACGACTGCGGATTGAAGAAACCCGTGGCTTTGTTAATGGCCTGCTCGCGGCATCTCAAGATGAGTTGGCCGAACTTCAGCAAAGTTTGAGCGACCCTTTGTATCAGCAAGTGCTGAAAGATCATGGGCATCACTTAGAATATGCGTACAATCGTCTGAACGTGGTCTTACAACAATATGAAGAACTCTTTGTCGGAACTTTAGACAGCTTTAGTCAAAAGTTATTACGTGAATTTGCCTTTGAAAGTGGTCGTATTGAACAGGTGCAAATCAGTGATGATGAAGACCTGCATATTGAACGGATCATTCATGATTTATTAAGAGATTGGATCCAGCAGCAGCCTGCGCATTTGATTGAATATTTGATGTTGAATCATCAGTTGAAAGGTCCTGAATACTATCTTAGTGTAGTAAAGGAAAGTCTAAATTTCCCATCGGTGGATTTACGTGTCCCTGAATTACCCGAAAATGCTTTGGCGCATTTTGAAGCGATGTGTCATCAGCTTGCGCAAATGCTGCCTGCCGCTCGTGTAGAGCTTGCAGCGTGTTTTGATGCAGGAAGTCATTATAAAAACTTGGTGGACGCTCGACGTTTTAATAAAGGTGCATTTTTTGTCACCTTTAACACACGCATTCCCGAGTTTTTACAGCACTTTGAAGCAGCGGGTAGCCAAGGGGTTTTGACTCAGTCCGATGTGTTACAACAGACAATGAAAGCCATTCGCTCATTGTTTTATGATCCGAATAAAACTGAATTTAAGCCACGTGTCTTTAAAGACAAAGTCGTTGAAGAGCAGCCTAATGTCTCAAAAGCGTTTTATCAACATGCTTTTGTTCAACAACTCCGAGCGGTGCTCAGCGCTTATGAACATATCAATCAAGCAGAACAATACCTGAATTTTTATTTGGCGCAGGAAGTCAAAAAGCGTTTGCCTCAAGTGTTGTCCCACGCTGGGGAAACCACCTTTTCACAACAAATTCGGACCTTATCGGAAGCCTTACAGCAAAGCTCAGCCGCAGGGAAAGACAGTTTTGCTGCTCATGTTTTAGCACGATATCCGCTGATTTTAGTCGATGAATTTCAAGACACCAACCAAGATCAAGATGACATGCTGTCTAGCATTTGGCGGGTCAAGGAGCGCTTACATCAGGGCTGTATGATTATGGTCGGCGACCCGAAACAGGCGATTTATGGGTTCCGTGGCGGTGACATGCTGACCTATCGTAAAGCGCGTCATGATATTCAAGCCAAGGGTGGGCGTTGTTATACCTTGAACAAAAACCATCGTTCAGTCAAAAACTTGGTTGAAGTGGTGGATGCCTTGTTTCATCGGCAAATGGACTTTGGTGAGCAAGTTGAATACACCCCGATTCAAGCAGGTGAGCGTGAGCATCCTCCACTGATTGATCATGATCAAGTCAATCCACAACCGCTGCGTTGGTTGGCTTTGGATGAAACGTTGAATGAAGCAGAGCAAGTGGCTTGGCAGATTCAGTCCTTGCTCAACCAAGCTCAGCAAGGACATTTATATTTTCAAGACAACAATACCCAGCGAGCACTGACAGCAAACGATATTGCGGTCTTGGGGCAAAACCATTTCGACTTAGAGCAAGTACAACAATGTTTATTGCAGCTGGGCGTCCCTTGTTATAAAGCCTCTCGGGACAGTGTCTATAAAAGTTCCGTCGCACAAGACGTTGCCGCTTTGCTGACCGCGATTTTGAATCCCTATCAAGAAGCCAAGGTGAAACGTGCGCTGCTGAGCCGTTTATTGGGTTTTGATCTGAAACAACTGGTCGCACTCGAACAGCAGGCAGATGGACTGAGCGACATCATCGAAAAACTCGAACAGATTCGACAAATTTGGAATGAGCAAGGATTCCGCAGCGCGTGGAATAGCTGCATGACGGTCTTTCAGGTGTGGACGCGTTTGGTGGCTGGGCAAAGTCGAGATAATGAACGCACAGTGGTGAATTTACGCCATATCGCAGAATTATTAAGTCAGCAAAGTGAACACTACACCGGTGCGCATAAGCTCTATCAATGGTTTATTCGCCAAATCAATTTAGGCATCAATAATGAAAGTACCCAAGAGCGAAAATTGACTGGGCAATTGGGGGTGCAATTGATGACGATTCATGCATCCAAAGGCTTAGAATTTGGTTGTGTATTTTTATTGGGAGCAAATGCAGGCTTAAGTGAAAAAGGCAATTTGAATTTTTCCCTTAAAGACAATCAGCAAAAAAGCCTTGGGTTAGAACGTGTGATTGCCGTGAAGTCTTCGGACTTACCTGAAGATGATATTCAACAAAATGATGCGCGCAATGAAGCAGAGCATCATCGCTTGTGGTACGTGGCGTTGACCCGTGCCAGTTATCGTGTCTATGCCGTGCTACGTCATCATGAGGTCGAAAAGAAACAAATGGCAGAAGCACGCTCAGGACTGACTTTTTGGCGTGGAAGCGAACCAGATCTGTTCCAACATGCAGAAAGTGTGGATGCTGATGTTTTGCGTGCAGCACCACCGATGTTGACTCAGACTCAGGTTGAAACTGTTGTATTAGACGCGGAAGAAATTCCCAACAGCCATTTTTATCCACGGGAAACCACCAGTTTTACCGCGCTCACGCGTACGGCACATAAGACACATATACAACGTGACCAACTGGCAGCTGCAATGAACGAACAGGAAGACAGTGCTGCCGATGAAGTTGAACAAGTTGAAATCATTGAAGCAGAAACGGCAGAGAAAATAAGCTGGATTAAACGGCATTTTCCAAAGGGAACCAAGCCCGGAAGTTTCTTGCACAAGTTGATGGAAAAAGTTCGATTTAGCACCCCAGAAGAGAAGTTGGCCAAAGCCATCGCATCACGTTTTCATAGTGATGTTGAGTTTGATTCGCCGCAAATATTGCAAAACTTGATGAAACAGTTTGGTCAAACGGCGAACCCTGAACAAGATGAAGCTGAACTGATTGAAGAAATGCAGGAATGGTACAGTCAAATCATTCATACACCGTTGCATGATGGTTTTAGCCTGCATCAGTTAAACGATGGCGAATATCGTTCAGAAATGGACTTTCATTTGAGTATGGCAGATCGTGCATTGGCGATACGTAAAATACGCATGCTATTTGAAAGCCTAAAAGAGCCAGATTTACAAATACAAGATTTGAATGATGTGTTTACAGCACGCTATCTGACGGGGTCGATTGACTTGGTGTATTTTGATGGTCAGCGCTATCACATTGCCGATTATAAAAGTAATTTCTTAGGCGATCAGACCGCACATTATGATCATGCCTATATTCGAGAAAGTATGAGTCATTCCAGTTACTGGTTGCAGGCGGCTTTATATTTGGTGGCCCTGCATCGTTATTTGAAAGCCGTGATGAAAGACTATGATATGACGCAGCATTTGGGTGGGGCGAGTTATCTGTATCTTCGTGGTATGGATGGACAGTCCGATCGTGGGGTATATCACTGGAAGCCGGCGGATACATTCATTCAAAACCTCGATGCAATATTGAGCGAAAAGGTTGTGGCTAAAACGTGAAAAAGCACGAAAAAGATAAAAATATTCACGCTGAAACAATAAGTTGCATTGTGGATAAGTTTGAGGATAACTGTGTGGAAAATGATCAAAAAGCCTTATCAGCACAGCCTTTGCACGCGAGACAAGAAAATACTGTAGAAAAACAGGTTTTAGTTCCCCAAAATACCCAAGAAAAAGCTGATTTAGATGCGGTTTTGCCGGATTGGATTGACTATTTAATCCAACATTATTTACCCAATCAGGCCAGTCATCCTGCTGCAAATCAGTTAATTCAACAATTGATGCAAGCCGTGGAAAAAGGCGACAGTTGTATTTTGGCCGAAAATGTACAGATTCAATGTTTGGCTCAGATGGTTCAGCATGAGCAAGCTGAAAAAACACCTGTTGCGCCTTTTATTTTTGATTCACAGCGACTTTATCTTTATCGCTATTGGGCATTAGAAAATGCTTTAGCCAAGCAAGTTGCACGTTTAAAACAGCAAACAGAGCAAAATCTCAATCAAACGCAGATGCTTAATATCGAAAAGGATTTACTGACCGATCCCCATCAGATCCAAGCACTGCACATGGTGTGTCAGCACAATTTTAATATCATTACCGGTGGGCCTGGGACAGGTAAAACCTATACCTTGGCTCGGATTATTGCCGTGTTGAATGAGCAAAATCCAAATTTAAGAATTGCGATGGCAGCGCCGACAGGAAAAGCGGCGCAGCGCATGGAAGAAGCCTTACAAGCAGCGTTTAAAGATCCTGCATTGCAGCATTATTCGATTATTCACAAACATTTGAAACCCGTAACTTTGCATCGTCTATTGGGTTTAGGGACGCGCGCTATCCCGCGGTTTAATGAGCGCCAACGCTTACCCTATGACGTCATTGTGGTCGATGAAGCCTCCATGTTGGATTTAAGTTTGGCGCAGATGCTATTCGCGGCAATCCCTCAGAACAGTAAGCTGATTCTCTTAGGGGATGCAGAACAGTTGGCTTCGGTCGATGTTGGCGCTGTTTTGGCCAACCTTCAGGATGTCGATGCCTTACAAGCCAACCGTACCCATTTACAGACCAGCCGCCGTTTTGTACAGGGTGCAGCCATTGGTGAGTTTGCTCGTTTTATTCAACAACAAGAACAACAGCAAACAACCACTGAAGTTCTGGCGAAATTCGAACATCAGGTGGTATCTGCATCCGAACTTCAGCCGATTCAACTGACACCGAATATGAGCGATGTGATTCAGTTGCAATATCTCCCCGACGCTACGAACAGTGCGGCACATTGGGCAAAATATTATGATCAACTGATGTATGGTTTTCAGCCCTATGTGGCATGGTTAAAACAATGGCCAGAGCAACCCGCTGAATATGCAGATTGGTTAGCCCAATTGATTCGCTATTTTGATGATTATCGAATTCTATCGGCCATTCGACATGGAAAATTAGGCTTACATGAGCTCAATCAGCAGATTGAACTTCGGGTCTTAAATGCCTTGGGTGTGTTGAAACAAGGGGATTGGTATGTCGGTCGTCCAGTCATGATGACCTATAACGATTATCAACTTGGACTATCAAATGGTGATATCGGGATTTGCTTAAAACGACCGATGACGGAAAAGTCGCAGTTTGAGGTTTATTTTCCAAGTTTGGATAAATGGGTGGTGGCAACACGGTTACCTAAAAGTATAGAAACCGCCTATGCCTTGACCATACATAAGTCTCAAGGTTCTGAATTTACCCATACGGCGGTAGTTTTGGAAAATCATGCTACCGAAATGATAAGTAAAGAGCTGATTTATACCGCCATCACTCGTGCCAAAAAAGTGGTGAGTTTGCTTGTTGCAAAAGATGCATTGGCAAAAGCGCTTATAAAAAGAACAGCGCGAGTTAGTGGTCTGTTAGAAAAAATTAACAATCACCTACCTTTGTAAAGCCTAGGCAAAATGTACCGTATTTTGTAAGAAATGGCTTACATCGATTCAGGAGATTTGCGCATAGAGCTTTTTAGAGCTTTTTGAGAAGATGACTTCACAGAAAAAGAACTCAACACGGATGGTTGAGTAAAATCGCAAAAGTATAAGAATAACGTCAAAAGACAGCGAACTTACAGTGAAGTAAGGAAATAGGAAACTTACAGCCGCTAAGCCTTGTAGTTTTGGGAGAGACTACAGGGCTTTTTTATGTCTGGAAAATAAGAAATGCCTATACGCTGTAACAGAAAAGAAATAGAGCTTAACTGATGTACGAAAAAGCTTACATATAGATACGAAAAATACGACTTTTATCTAATAGCCGTTGTGGCAAAATCTACCACATAAGGAAGTGCAAGTTAAAACATGGAATGTTTGACATAAGGACGCGGAAAAGCGCCACATAAAACAATAAATAATAAAACAATAACTAAAAAAGAAGAAACTACAGCGCAAAAAAGCCCGAGCCTAGCTCGGGCTTTTTTTTTAATCATTCCACTTTGAGTTTTGCATGCTAAACATCGAGTGGCAAAATATATCAAAAAATCAGTTTAAAATTCATTCAATGACATCGCATTCAACATGTTAGAAATATGCGGTTTTGTGTCGCATAAAGTATCGAAACATATAAAAAATTTATAATGGAATCGATGTGAAAAAAAAGGCGCTATTATCGTCATGAAAACCTGACGAAGTCGGCCATCTCTTTTTGCAATTGGGACGATTTTCCCTTAATATAATGCACTTGCTGTAGTGATGCACGGCAGTCAGCTGATTTATCAGTTGATTCGTATCAAAAGTTAACTTTATAAGCATCTCGGAGAAATCGAATGGCTTTAACAAACGCAGATCGCGCAGAGATCGTTGCAAAATTCGCTCGCGCTGAAAACGACACTGGTTCACCAGAAGTTCAAGTAGCTCTTTTAACTGCTCAAATCAATGATTTACAAGGTCACTTCAAAGAGCACAAACACGACCACCATAGCCGTCGCGGTCTTATCCGTATGGTCAACCAACGTCGTAAGCTTCTTGACTACCTTAAAGGTAAAGACGCTACTCGTTACAGCGCATTGATTGCTGCTTTAGGTTTACGTCGTTAATTCGATTTAAACTTTTATTTTCGGACTATTGCATGCTTAGTGCTGTATTACTGAAAACTAAAGTCTATCCAACCTTGGTTGGATAATGGGGAAGGGGCGATGATTCGCTCCTTCTTTGTGTCTCAAATTAGCATTTTTAATTAATGTTTTTAATATCTAGTGAGGTCGGCTTCTAAGCTTTGTCATTTATGTTGCAGCGTTTGGGGCGTTGAGTGAATGCCAAACCTTAGGGGTCTCCACTAGAATAAAATCAGGAAAAAATAAAACATGTCGATGTTTAATATTATTCGTAAAGAATTCCAATACGGTCAGCATCAAGTTGTCCTAGAAACAGGTCGTGTTGCGCGTCAAGCGAACACTGTAATCATCACTATGGGTGGTGTACAAGTTCTTGTTGCCGTTGTTGCTCAACCAACAGCTAAAGCAGGTCAAGACTTCTTCCCATTGACTGTTAACTACCAAGAAAAACAATATGCTGCAGGTCGTATCCCGGGCGGTTACGGTAAACGTGAAGGCCGCGCGTCTGAAGCTGAAACTCTTATTTCACGCTTAATCGACCGTCCAATCCGTCCGTTGTTCCCAGAAGGTTACTACAACGAAATCCAAGTGACTGCGACTGTGATTTCTTCTGACAAAACGATGGATGCTGACATTGCTGCAATGTTAGGTACATCTGCTGCACTTGCAATTGCGGGTACGCCTTTCCGTGGTCCAATCGGTGGTGCGCGCGTTGGTTTAATCAACGGTGAATACATCCTTAACCCGAACCACGAACAGCTTAAAGAATCTGACCTTGACCTTGTGGTTGCAGGTACAGAATCTGCAGTATTGATGGTTGAATCAGAAGCGAAAGAACTTTCTGAAGACCAAATGCTTGGCGCTGTATTGTTCGGTCATGACGAAATGCAAATCGCGATCCAAGCGATTAAAGAATTTGCTGCGGCTGCTGGTGCAACAGAGTCTACTTGGACTGCACCTGCGAAAAACGAAGACCTTCGTGCAAAATTAAAAGAAGCGTTTGAAGCGAAAATCTCTGAAGCATACACAATCGCTGTTAAACACGATCGTTATGCAGCACTTGATGCGCTTCAAGCTGAAGCTGTTGCTCAATTCGTTCCAGAAGAAGACGTTGACGGTATCGCTGACGACTTGGCTGAATTATTCGAAGACCTGAAATACCGTACAGTACGTGACAACATCTTGTCAGGTAAACCACGTATTGATGGCCGTGATACTAAAACAGTTCGTGCGCTTGACGTACAAGTTGGCGTGTTAGACCGTGCTCACGGTTCTGCATTATTCACACGTGGTGAAACTCAGGCGTTGGTAACAACAACTTTGGGTAATACACGTGATGCGTTAATGGTAGATACATTAGCGGGTACGAAAACTGACAACTTCATGTTGCACTACAACTTCCCTGCATACTCTGTAGGTGAAACTGGTCGTGAATCTGGTCCTAAACGTCGTGAAATCGGTCACGGTCGTTTAGCGCGTCGTGGTGTACAAGCTGTACTTCCAGCAGCTGACCGCTTCCCGTACGTGATCCGTATCGTATCGGACATCACTGAATCTAACGGTTCATCTTCAATGGCTTCTGTATGTGGTGCTTCTCTATCACTTATGGACGCAGGTGTTCCACTTAAAGCGCCAGTTGCGGGTATCGCAATGGGTCTAGTCAAAGAAGGCGAGCGTTTCGCAGTTCTTTCTGACATCTTGGGTGACGAAGACCACCTTGGCGACATGGACTTTAAAGTAGCAGGTTCTGCAAACGGTATTACTGCACTTCAAATGGACATCAAGATCGAAGGTATTACTGAAGAGATCATGGAAGTTGCATTGAACCAAGCGTATGCAGGTCGTATGCACATCTTAAATGCAATGAACCAAGTGATTTCACGCGCTCGTCCTGAAATCTCTATGCACGCGCCTACATTCCAAGTGATCAACATCAACCCTGATAAGATCCGTGATGTGATTGGTAAAGGTGGCGCAACGATTCGTGCGATCACTGAAGAAACTAAAGCAGCAATCGATATCGAAGATAACGGTACAGTTCGCGTATTTGGTGAAACTAAAGCGGCTGCTTCTGCTGCTGTTGCGAAAATCCAAGCGCTTACTGCTGAAATCGAACCAGGTACAATCTACACTGGTAAAGTGATTCGTATCGTTGAATTTGGTGCGTTTGTAAACATCCTTCCAGGTACTGATGGCTTACTTCACATCTCTCAAATTTCTAACGAACGCATTGCGAACGTTTCAGACGTATTGTCTGAAGGTCAAGAGATCAAAGTACAAGTTGCTGATGTCGACAACCGCGGTCGTATCAAATTAACCATGAAAGACATCGAACAAGCTTAATAGTTTGCTGATTCACAGAGTTTCGGCTCTGTGAATGGATTCACAAAAGCCTTGAGTGTAGTCAGAGTATGAACTTTGACTTGCTCAAGGCTTTTTTTATGGCATCATGCAAAAAGTAAACACAATAATAAATGAGATATGCAAACCTATTATTTTTTTCAGCATCCAACAGCGGCGCATATCTATGTGCAAGACCAAGCGCAATGTGAGCATCATCCTGAACTTGAGCCTGAGTTTATTTGGATGGATTGTACCCGTGAAGATGTCGTCAACCGTCCAGAGCAATGGCAGAGTGATATTTTTCAGGCATCAGATCTACGGGTAAATGAATACCATCTGCGGGATATTTTAAATTTAGAGCATCCTTGTGCTTTTGACACACTTGATGATTACGATTTATTAATTTTTAGAAAAATGGTCACACCCGATGATCAAATTGTTGCAGGTGCAGAAGCCCTTGAAAAGCATGAGCGGGTCTTTGGTTTGGCGACCACCCCGATCAGTTTTTTGCTCACGCCCCAAGTGCTGATCACGGTGCGCGAAAAAGGCAACAAAGCCATTGAAAGTTATATCCAACGGATTGAAACTTTAATTTCTCGTCCGATTGATGAACAAAATAAACCACGAAAATTAGCCATTACACCCTTAGATTTGGCATTGCGTTTACTGAATAATATGGTAGATGGATACTTGGATTTACGTGTTCCTTTGACCCGCCGTGTCGAGTTTTGGCAGCAAGAATTGCTGCAAGGGCATCGGCGTTTTACCAAGTGGCATCAGCTGCTGCAGGAAAATATGGCTTTTCAGCAAGTGGAAAATTTGTGTGAAGAGCAAATTGAAGCCTTGCAAGAACTGCGTGATGAAGTTGTGGATAATTACCCACATTTGAAAGGCAAAAAGCGCAGTGAAAAGCAGGATATCATGCTGGTTCGCGTAGATGATTTAACCAGCCATATCGAACGCATTCAAAAACACACCACACGATTACGCAGTGCCGTGCAGGCCGCCATTGATCTGCATTTTTCAGCCGTTGCTAACCAAACCAATGAAAATATGCGGATTCTGGCGATTATTACGGCAATTTTTGCACCATTAACCTTATTAACTGGTATATACGGTATGAACTTTGAGTTTATTCCGGGACTCAAATCGCCAACCGGTTTTTGGATCATGCTCGGCATCATGCTGATGACCACGATTTTACTACTGTATTATTTTTATCGACGGCATTTGGTCGGGCGCGGTGAAAAAAGTGTGATTGATATGCTGGCACAGCAACATGACGATCAACACATGAATTTGTTTTGGTTTATGGATTATGAACCAATTAAACAAACGGTGAAGGGCACAGTCAAAGGTACGGTTAAAACCATGAAAGAAATTGAGAAGCTGACGAAACTCAAATAGTTCGCGTTAGCTTCTCTGATGGATGGGTCTGCTTTAAATCCTTTGATAACTTCGAGACTCACCAAGGGTGCATATTTGAGTTTGCCTTTGCGTTTTAAGCACACTTCGACCAAGGGCTTGTACGGCATTGGGCGTATTGCAGTAAGTGTTCCACTATACGTCCCATCGGCATTTTTGACGATGGTCACATCACCGCGTGAATATCCTGTTTGGTCATCCATGGTTTTTCAAATACTCGTTTATCACTGGCATGTAATAGACTACTGAAACTGAGTAATGCCACCCAATAGGACATGATGCATGTGCATGATGAATCCTTTGTCATGATGTAATTGTTTTACATTTTGTTTTTTAAAGAATCTGCAGTACAACGCGATTTGACCGATCCTTATGGTCTTAGCAATTCAATTGCTTAGCCTCGTGGGTTGTACTGCGAACGACATGCATCATGAAAATTCCCCTATACGAGTCGATATCTCAAGATATATCATCATTTTCATTACTTTTCAGTAAGCGATAAATTTCATCTTTTAGCTTTAATTTCTTACGCTTAATGGTCTCAATATCCGTGTTGTAGTGATTAACAGGATCTAATTCCAATTGAATGATTTCGCGATCCAACTCATCATGTTCTTCAAAGATCCGCGCAAAATGCGGATTTTCATCACGTAACTGAGTGACCAAATCACGGTACTCAGGAAACATGTTTTTGACTTTTTTATTGCAATCTCGTGTTTTCATGGTTGTCGATCATTTCCTCTACAAGAAAAAAGAAAAACGCCCTGCAGGACAGAGCGTTCACGAATACATTTAGTGCGAATGAAGCTGTTGGTGTTTCACTTGGCGACGTAGTTGTTGGACTTCATCAATCAGGTCGAGCATCATGGCGACCGCAGTAAAACTGGCATCGAAATCTCGTTGAAGCCGATAGGCACGCCGTGCGCGAGATATATCATCGCCAAAAAATTGATGAATCCTGTCTTCTGAACGGCTAGGCAGAATATCGTATTCGAGTAGTTGCAGAACCCATTCTGGACTTTGCCCACAGGCAGAGGCAAAGTGTTGTAGATCAAAACTACTTTTTTCGTCTACGATTTCAGTCTGTTTACATCCGTCACAGACAATTTCACGATAATGAATTGTTGTCATGGTGCTCTCCTTAAGACTGTCGTGGATTAAATGACGGAAAAGCTTGAGCAAAAGCCGCATAAGCTTGTTGCTCTTGTTCTGTTTGTGCAGCTGGTATCACTATATTTAAAACCAGGTAAAGCTGTCCGGGTGTTTTGTTTGGTATCCCTTTGTCCTTTAATCGTAGCTGCTGTCCAGTACGCGCATTTTTAGGAATCTGTAGCTCTAATGTTTTGCCATCAGGACTGGTAAATGCAATTTTTTGACCCAATGCTGCTTCCCAAGGACTGATATTCAGTTGTTGGAAAATATCAGCACCTTCTACACGGGTTTGCTCGGTTTGTTTATACAAAATTTCAATGTATAAATTACCAGCAGCTCCACCGTTATAGCCAGCTTGCCCTTGGCCCGAGAGTCGAATTTGTTGACCTGATTTCATGCCTGCAGGAATTTTGACTTGTAGGGTTTTACGTTGAACTTCAGGCTCACCATGGGCATTTAAGCTCGGAATCTGCAAGGTGATATTCTGCGTTGCACCATGAAATGCGATTTCTAAATCCACTTCTAAACTGGCGTGTTGGTCTTCACCACGGAAGCTCTTGGTTTGGCGGTTTGCACGTTGATACTGATAGTCACCGCCACCAAAGCCTTGCCCAAAACGACCAAACAAGTCTTCAAATCCACTAAAGTCCGCATGCTGACCATCACTCGTCGATTGGCGATAAAACTGAGATTGGTCAAAACCACCTTGGTTGCCAGCATTAAACCCAGCAAATCCTTGAGGATGATCGAGTTCAAAATCGTATTGTTTTTTCTTTTCGGCATCACTTAAAGTGTCGTATGCAACATTAATCGCTTGCATACGCGTTTCGGCATCAGCTTCTTTGCTGACGTCAGGGTGATATTTACGCGCCAATTTTCGATAGGCTTTTTTAATTTGATCTGCCGAAGCATCTCGGGCGATCCCTAAAGTTTGATAGTGATTGTCTGGCATACTCTCTGTATAAATATTAATCATGTTTTAATCAATATAGAAGGGTTCATCAAACTGTCATAGGGGCAAACTGCAGCTTATTGTTTCAAAACATGACAATAAAAAAGCCTCACGAGGAGGCTTTTAAAAACACGTTTAAAATTAATATTTTATCCAAGTGACACTACGACCAATCACAGATACACCAACATACCCACGTATAGTTAAATGTTTTCCTGAAGCACTAAGTCTTGCTTTGCCTTTATAGATTTTTCCACCAATCGGGTCCAGAACTTTACCATTTTGGAATTCACGTGGATTTTTTGGATCTTGTTTAAAGTCCCAAATAAATGGCAAGCCGATAAAAGGTTTATTTTTCAATTCACCTGGGCAGTTCGAGCAGACGCCCATTTTTTCAGTGCCAGGGACATTGCGTGTGGTGACAATGATGCCTTCATAGCTTCCATCGGCTTTTTTGCGAATTTCAACGTCTGCACGCGAATATCCTGTACGGTCATCGACGGTTTTCCACTTCCCCACTAGCGGATCGGTTTCCGCAGCGATTGATAATCCTGACAAAGTGCTAAGTAGTATTCCGGCAAATAATTGTTGATATATTTTTTTCATTTCATCCCCTGAAAATTCAGAATTGTGTTTTTAGAGTAAGTTGCCTAATTTATCTATAAAGTCCTACAAAATCAATGTGATAGTTTGTGATGTATTTGGCAGAATTTCTTAAAACGCTGCTTTAATATGGAGTTTTTACTCTAAATTTTAAGTTAAAAAAGGCCTTTAATGATTTAAAGGCCTAGTGCTTAGTTTTTGACCCAAGTGACATTGCGTCCAATTGCAGAGCCTTCAGTACGACCATTAATGATCAAATGCTTGCCATTATTCATTAAACGAGCGCGTGCATTGTAGTGCTTGCCTGATTTGGGATCAAGCATCACTCCACCCACAAATTCATTGGGCTTTTCTGGATCAGCGCTTAGGCCGGATAAGGTGGTTAAACCGACCATCGGTTTATTTTTCTGAGCACCGGTACATTGCGTGCACGTCGAGACATTTGCTGTTCCGGGGATGCTTCGGCTTTGAATAATAGTAGCTGAATACAGGTCATGTTTATCTTTACGAATCACCACATCGGCAAGGGAATAACCTGTTCGATCATCAATGGTTTTCCATGTCCCCACTAAGGGGTCAATCGCTGCCAAAGCAGATGATATACTGCATATTGAGAACATACCGAACAGGATAGAAAAGAGGAATTTAACAGTCATACAGTTACCCACATTACATAAAAAGCAGATGCCAGAAAATTAAAGGCATAAAAATATTATGGTTTTAATGTAGCCTGAAATAATATGAATATTCTAGTGATTTTTTAAGAATTGGTATTTATATTTTGAGCCAAAACATGAACGAGTTGGCGCTAAATGAGGTTTATGCTGAACGTCTACGCACTAGTAAAATAGTCGGAATTCATCTCAAAGTAGATTATTATCGGCATGATGAACTCGTCTGGAGTTGAGTTCATCATGCCAATGAAAGCCGAATGGCCGCTTTAGTTGACGCGGATCCAAGATACCGTCCGGCCGAGAAGCGTGGTCCCGACATACCCTCGAAGTGTCAGGACATTGCCGCGCGCATTCAATTGCCCTTTACCTTGATAGGTATTGCCTGAAAGTGGGTCGATCACCTTGCCATCGGTATAGGCATTCTCTTTTGCATTATGTTTAAAGCCAGAGAAGATCGGTAAACCAATTAAGGGTGCATTTTTGAGTTTACCTTCGCATTTTTCACAAATCGTGGTGACAGGGCGGTTAGGGATGGCATGTACTTTGGTGATTTTACCGCTATAGCTGCCGTCTTTTAATTTGGTGATTTGGACTTCAGCACGGGCATAGCCTGTTTTGTCATCTATGGTTTTCCATGTCCCGACGAGGTCTGCTGCATGTGCTGTTATTGGGCCAAAGTAGAACATGGCTAAAGCAATAGCGAGTGTTTTGAGTTTCATAATTTATCCAGTTTTTTTTACATTATTTTTCAATTAAAAATAAAGCTTTGTTGGTTTTATTGACTTTATTTCTGGCGCGATTCTACTCGAAAAAAAATTGATCGCAAATACAGCTGATCATGTTGAGGTTCTAAAGTTCGAAACCATTCGACTAAGCGGAAGAAAGTAGCTGTTTTGAATTTAATCGGAATAATAAAAAAGCACCCCGAAGGATGCTTAGATTTAGGCTTTTAATCATGCAATGATTTAGCTGAGGTGTTGACCAAAAAGGGATAAAGCTTCTTCTGCAGTAAAGGTATATTTTGTATTACAGAATTGGCAATCCATTTCAATTGGGTTTTGAAACTCTAGGGTTTCACGAACTGCAGCAACACCAATTTGTTCAAGTGCTGTCGCACAGCGTTCTTTTGAACACGTGCAGCCAAATTTTAAGGCTTCAGTTTCAGGTAAACGAACTTCTTCTTCGTTATATAAACGATATAAAATTTCATTTGCAGATAAAGACGTTAACTCATCTGCTTTTAAAGTCTCAGTCAGCATGGTTAAACGTGGCCATAGATCTTCATCGACACGGCGTTGTTCTTCTTCGCTATTCCGAGGTAATAACTGAATCAGTAAACCACCTGAACGACTGTTGCTGCTTGCTAAGACGATGCGTGTTGGGATCTGTGCAGATAAATCATAATATTGCATCAAGCAACCCGCTAAATCCGGTTTGTCTAAAGGTACAATCCCTTGATAACGCTCACCAAATTCAGGCTCGATATTAATGAAAAGTACTGGGTTTACCAAGGCTTTCAGTACCGTGCTGCTGTCTTCAGCGGCTTGAAAGTGCGGGTCTTCTTCATAATCGGCAAGTGCGCGAACTTCACCGAGATGATTACATTCCGCCATTGCCCATTTAAATGTGCCTGCAGCCTGAATTTGTAAGCTAATACGACCTTTAATTTTTAAGGTACTGGCCAACAAGGCAGTCGCGCTGAGCATTTCACCCAAGAGAATTTGTACAGCAGGTGCATAGTCACGCTGTGCAAGAATCGTTTGTAGGGCTTCTTCAAGATGAACCACTTCTCCACGAACAGGGCTATCTTCAATAAAAAAGCGTTGGCGTAAATCTGACATAAAATTCTCCATAACCCTGCTTTAATGGTGACGATATTGTAAAACACAAGTCATTCATTATCATCTCTTGTGACATCAATACGATGACGTTGTAAGCTGCGTTGTAAATCAACACCTGTAGGTTTTTCACGGGCTTGCGCATCGCTTTCAAACAAATGTTCCAGTTCAGCTAAAGCGTTACGATGCGTTTCATAAATTTTTTGTTCATCGGTATAGATTTGCTGCTGTTGAGTCAGCAGTTTTTCATCATAATCACGGAACAATTCGATACTTTTATAGGCATCTTCATCGCTGATGCCTAAGTCGCACAGCATGTGATAGGCCATTCCTAAAGACGATAAATAGGTTTCACGCCAAATATGCTCAATCCCCAAATCACGCAGCAGATGCACCTGATGACGGTCACGCGCACGGACCAATAATTTTAACTGAGGGTAATTCAGGCGAATATGACGCGCCACGTTCATCGAGTCTTCAATATCATCTATGGCAAGGACGAACACTTTGGCATGTTCAATGCCCGCAGCGCGTAAAATATCTGGTTGTGTGGCATCGCCATAATATAGATGACCACCATAATTACGTACGAAATCGACTTTGTCTAAGTTGCTATCAATGGCGGTAAAAGACAAATGCTGTAAATGCGCCACACGAGCAATGATTTGTCCGAAACGTCCAAAGCCCGCAATAATCACAGGATTATGTTCATCCGGAATGTCGTCATATTTGGGAATGGTTTTTGGATTAAAACGTGGCAAAATTTGTGATTGTATTAACCAATACAACATAGGGGTCAACACCATCGACAAGGTGACGATGAGGGTTAATGGCTCCAAAATGGCTTGCTGTACGACATTTTCACTTTTCGCCACACTAAAGACCACAAAGGCAAATTCACCGCCTTGAGCCAAACAGCTTGCCAGTAAAATACTGTTGCGCCATGAATTTTTAAGATAACGCGCAATCGCGGTAAGTGACGCCATTTTGATGAGCATCAGTGCCAACGCACTACCGATAATGAACCATGGCATTTCAACGAATAATGACAGTTCCGTGGTCATGCCCACGGTCATAAAGAACAGACCAAGTAAAAGCCCTTTAAACGGAGCAATACTGGCTTCGAGTTCATGGCGGAATTCCGAGTCTGCCAATAGCACGCCAGTCAAAAATGCTCCGAGTGTGGTACTGATGCCAAGTACATCCATCAACACCACGACACCCAGCACTATAAATAAACCGACAGCGGTGATCAGTTCATGTGCACCACTTTTCGCGACGAAGCGGAAAAAAGGCCGCATTAAGTATCGACTAAATAAAAATAAGCCTGAAAAAGTCGCAATGATGGCAGCGAAATAGGCGATTCCGTGATGTGATGATTCTGTCCCTGCGAGCAGGGGGATGACTGCAATCAGCGGAATTGCAGCCATATCTTGAAACAGCAAAATCGAAAAGGATTGTTGCCCATAGGTGGTGTTTAATTGCTGTTTTTCACTCAGCATCTGCAAGACAAAGGCAGTAGAGGAGAGTGCCAGAGCGAAACCGATAACGATACTGGCTGCAATGCCTTGTTGTAAGGCAAAAAAACTGCCTAGCGCTAAAAGCAGACCGGTCAGACCGACTTGTAAACTGCCCATGCCGAAAATAGAACTACGCATGCTCCATAGCCGCTGTGGACGAAGTTCGAGTCCGATCAGGAACATCAGTAAGATCACGCCAAATTCAGCGAGCTCTTGGATCGCTTCGGGATCACTGGCAATGTTAAAGACATCGGGGCCGAGCAAAATACCGGTGAACAGATATCCCAATACCGTTGCAATACCAAAGCGCTTGAGCAAAGGGACAAGCAATAAGGATGCGCCAAGGAAAATTGTGATCTGTAACAGTAGTGACATTTACTCGTCCTAGAGTGGTATTTTTGGTCGAAAGTTGCAATTCAGTATGACTGATTTTTCAGACTGAATTGTACGCGTTTAACTGAGTTCCTGTGGGTCTATATCGAGGCTCAATTTCATATTTGATGGCTTGTTATGCAAGATGTTTTGCCACCAATAACGCAGATAATAATGTAAGCGCGCACGATCTGTAGACAGTAAAACCATGTGGGATTGATAACGTCCCGCTTTGCGCTCCATCGGGGCAGGAATCGGCCCCCAAATGTCAATAATTCCAGCAGAGTCCTGACGCAGCAATTGGGCATGTTGCTGTAAAAATTCAGTATTGAGTTCTTGGTTTTTGGACTCACAGCGCACCAATGCGGCATAGCGAAACGGTGGCATTTGTGCCATTTCCCGTTCTTTCATGGTTTCTTTGGCAAATTTTCGATAGTCCTCATTGACCAAGATATTCAAAAGCGGATGGTCGGGTCTTAGGGTTTGTAAAAACACATCGCCTTTACGTTCACCACGGCCGGCACGCCCAGTGACTTGTACAATGAGCTGTGCAGTACGCTCGATGGCACGGAAGTCCACACTCAGTAGACCTGAATCGATATCTAAAATCGCCACCAAGGTGACGTAAGGGAAATGATGTCCTTTGGCCAGCATTTGTGTACCGAGTAAAATGGCAGGTTCGCTTTTTTGAATCTTGTCATAGATTTTTTGCCAACTGCCGACTCGACTGGTGGAATCACGATCGACCCGTATAACGTCATGCTGCGGAAATAGCTCATTTAGGCTTTCTTCAACCTTCGCTGTACCCATACCCACGGATTTCAGTTCTTGGTGATTACACTGTGGACAATGCTCTGGCATACGGTGAATGGTGCCGCAGTGGTGACAATGTAGGTGTTGATAGGGTGTGCGGTGTACCGTGAAATTGGCATCACAGTGCGGACATTTGGCCTGCCATGCACAGCTTTCACAAATTAAAACCGGGGCATATCCACGACGGTTTAAGAACACTAACACTTGTTCTTTTTTTTCAAGGCGCTTACGGATTTCACCAATTAATAATTGGCTGATTCCATGCTGTTTCTGTGCCACTTTCAGATCAAGGATGTGCATTTTCGGCATGACCGCAGTGCCCGCACGTTGGTTCAATTCCAGTACGGTCATTTTGCCTTGTTTCGCCAGTGCATAGCACTCGATACTAGGCGTGGCAGAACCTAAAATGACAGGGCATTGTTCCAGATGCCCACGGTAAAGTGCGACATCCCGAGCGTGATAGCGAAAGCCTTCTTGTTGTTTAAAGGACAGATCATGCTCTTCATCAATCACAATCAAACCCAAATTAGGCAGTGGCGTATAAATCGCAGAACGCGTGCCTAAGATAATAGATGCCTTACCTGTTTGCGCCGCTTGCCAAGCTTGCATACGTTTTGAATCGTTTAAACCCGAATGTAGTAGAGCAATATTGCAATGAAAGCGTGATTGGAAACGGCTGATGGTCTGTGGGGTAAGTCCAATTTCAGGCACTAAAACCAAGACTTGTTTGCCTTGCTTTAGAATCTCTTGCATGATTTGTAAATAGACTTCGGTTTTACCACTGCCGGTGAGACCATCAAGTAAAAATGCCTGATATTGATTACGCGCCTTTAACACCCGATCAATGGCTTTCTTTTGCTCAGGATTTGCAGTGAGTGGCATTTGCGCCATGCTCATGGGCATCGGGCTAAAGTCCTGTTCCGCCAAGACACATTGGCAGATGCCTTTTTTCTCTAATGCTTTGAGTGTCGCGGTTTCCACACCTGACAAATTTAAAAGATTTTCACCTGTGCCTGTGGGATGTAATTTTAGTATTTTATACGCCTCTTGTTGACGCTCTGAACGTTTAATTTTGGCTTCAGCATTATGGTCAATCAGATTCCATGTCCGTGCCAATAAATTATAGGGCTTTCCTTGGCGTAACAGCGTCGGAAGGGCACTTTGCATCACTTCACCAATCGGAAATTGGTAATACTGTGCAGACCATGTCAATAAATTTAAAACTTTCTCATCTAAAATGGCACGATCATCAAGAAGTTCGGTAATGGCCTTGAGTTTAAAGCTTGAATCGAGTGGTGCATCGGGAGCAATTTTTTCCACGATGATACCGGTCAAATTTTGCCGACCAAAAGATACAGCAACGCGTGCACCTACTTCAGCTTGTTGGTATTGCTCTTGGTTTAAGCTGTAATCGAAGCAGTCGTATAAATATACCGGAACGGCGACTCGAACGCGGTAAATAGGTGTTGCAATGCTCGCTGAATTTGCCATAAAACGTGGATAAGTTCCTGATTAAATTTCGTCGTGATCGTAAAGGAGTTGTGTTAGAGTGAGCTCATATTTTATATCTAAGAATATGAATGATTTTGATGGTCAGACGCAACTGCGCTGATAGAAATTTTGGAAAATTAGAGCATTACAATGCCTGCATATCAGTTTACTGCCATAGACGCTTCAGGGAAGCAGCAGAAGGGTGTACTTGAGGGTGATTCTGCGCGTCAAATTCGTCAACAGCTCAGAGATCAGTCACTCATTCCAGTTGCTGTCGATCCGATAGAGCAAAAAGACAAACACGCGCAGCAGCGCTGGTTTCAAAAAGGGCTGAATGCCTATGACTTGGCTTTATTGACTCGCCAACTTTCAGTTTTGGTTGCCGCTGCAATACCATTAGAAGAAGCGATTCGTGCTGTGGGAAAACAAAACGAAAAAGCCCATGTGCAAAACCTGTTGATGTCGGTGCGTTCTAAAGTTTTGGAAGGACATTCTTTAGCCAACGCACTACAACAAGCGGGACGCTTTCCTGAACTGTATATTGCCACGATTGCAGCAGGTGAGCGTTCAGGTCATCTCGATCTCATTCTCGACCAACTTGCTGATTACACCGAAAACCGCTTCGCCATGCAAAAAAAAGTGCAGGGTGCGATGATTTATCCCATCATCCTGATGTTAATGTCTTTCGGTATTGTGATGGGACTCATGACCTATGTGGTCCCAGATATTGTCAAAACCTTTGACCAAAGCAAAGATGCCTTGCCGTGGATAACGGTCGCTTTAATGAAAGCCAGTGATTTTATTCGAATGGCCTGGCCATTTTTATTGGTCGGTAGCGTAGTTTCGATTTTTCTCTTGGTTCGATTCCTCAGAACAGCGGCGGGACATTATGCCTTTGACCGATTGACCTTGAAATTACCATTATTTTCCAAACTGTCTAAAGGCATTAATGCCGCTCGTTTTGCCAGTACCTTGTCGATTTTAACCAAGTCTGGCGTGCCTTTGGTCGATGCTTTAAAAATTGGCGCAGCGGTCAGTAATAATTGGGTGATTCGAGATTCGGTCAACCTTGCGGCAGAGAAAGTAACAGAAGGTGGTAATTTAGCAACACAGCTTGAGCGAAGTGGTTATTTCCCACCGATGATGGTACAAATGATCAAAAGTGGTGAAAGTTCAGGCGAATTAGATCGGATGCTAGAACGTGCGTCGACGATGCAAGACCGAGAAGTGACGACTTTAATTTCAACTTTATTGGCGTTGCTTGAACCGCTGATGTTGGTATTTATGGCGAGCATTGTACTGGTGATCGTGATTGCTGTGATGCTGCCAATCGTGAATATGAATAATATGATTTAAGACATTCGAACAATGATGTGAACAGAGATTTGTAACATGCAAGTGAAGACAAAAAATATGAAGCAACAAGGTTTTACTTTAATTGAAGTGATGGTGGTCATTGTCATTTTAGGTGTTTTGGCAGCGCTGATTGTACCGAACGTGATGGGCCGTGGTGAAAAAGCCAAAGTTGATACTACGGCGATTACTTTAAAAAGTGTCGCTGGCTCATTAGATCAATACAAAATGGACAATGGTAAATTCCCTTCAATGCAAGACGGCGGATTAAATGCTTTGGTCACCAAACCTGAGTCTGCTAAAAACTGGTTGCCGGGTGGCTACATCAAAGGTGGCTATCCAAAAGACAGTTGGGACAATGACATTCAATATGTGATTCCAGGTTCTGAAGGCCGTCCTTATGATCTTTATTCATTTGGTGCGGATGGTCAGTCTGGCGGTGAAGAAAATGATGCTGATATTTACTATAAACACTAACTGAGAATAATTATAAATTCAGTTTTAATGGAATTAATCACTTCACTTAATAGGATGTTTCAATATTGAGTGAAGTGATAATAAATCTTAATTATAAAATTAATATTAAGTTGTTGAATTTACTTTAAATAACATAATATAAAATATGTGATATTTATAATAACCCGAATCCTGTTTAAGCCAATGACTGCATAATTTGAATTGTGGGCTTATGCTGCTGAGTTAATTGGTATGCACATAGTGATGCGTAAATACCACTTAAAAAGCCTGAGATACTTCTAGCTCTACTCGTCACCAAATTGTATTGACCTTTCAATAAGCTGAATAACGTTTCTATTTTATTACGTTGTTTTAAGTGATATGCATCTGATGTACAGAGTTGACAGACCGCATGTTCTTTCGATGATAAGTAATTAAATCAATACCTTGTTCTTTTAATCTGTTTTTTAAATCCTGACTGATATAACCACGATCCGCGTAAAGCTTTGCTTCCAAGCCTTCAACCAAATGCTCAACCATTCTTATGTCAGCCACATGTCCATTGGATAATGCTGAACAAACGACTTCTCCAAGTTGATTCATCATAATATGTAATTTACAGCCGTAGAACCAACCCATCGAGCTTTTACCACGAGATGCAATTTCTGCTAGAGATTTATGGCGTTGAATTCGTTGATTTTTACAGACAGGTAAAGTGGTTGAGTCAATCCATAAATATTGGCTCCGTTGACCTTTCATTAAGGCTACATGTAAAGCATGTAGTGCCAACTGGTGCGTATTAATGAGGTGAATCAGCCGTTGGTAACAGGGTAAGCTCTTAAATAAAGAGCTTTTATCCTGCCTTAGCCATGTGAAAAATGCTTTGAAATTAGTGAAATGAGAGCATTTATACCAAATAGCAATAAAGGTGATTTCTGAAAGACTCAAGTGAGCCGCTCGAATTCTTGAGAAACGATGGCTTTGCTTAAGGAATTGCCAATAAGTTGCTTCAAATTTAAGAAAGAAATCATCAATTACGCAAAATAATTCGGTACTATTAAACATGAGGATAGAGTTGTGAGTTTTGTGTGGTAACTCAACTGATGGCTCTAGTCCTCATATTTTTCAAGTCAATTTCTTATCCGCGATTCGGGTTATAATAAGAATTATTCCCAATTTTATTGATTACAATAATCGTAAAATATGAATAAATATAGGCTTTTCATTTAAATAAAACCGAGCATAATATCTTTTATGGTACTTTTTTAGCCATGGAGGATAGTATGAAAGCATTATTATTAACGGATGAAATTAACCAATTTCATTGGTCTATGCTGAAATCTGTTCTTTTGATTTTAAGTATTCTGCCGATCAGTCAAGGCATTGTGTATTTATGGCAAAGCACTGAGGGCAGTAGCCAAATTATGGTGGGCTTCTTTGCCATGAGCTTAATGAGTTCATTACTGGCTTTAAGTTTTTGGTCTGCATTAAAAGCGACTGTGGCAAATTTAAAACAAGAACATGCATCTGCCATCGAACAAATGGTTGTTCGTCTTTATCGATATATTCCAATGGTGTCTTTAGCTGCCATGCTTTCCTATTTAGTTACTCAGTTATAACCCCAAAATTAACCTTCCAAACTGGGGCTTGCTCCAGTTTTTTTATGTCTCGTGCTAATGAACAGTTAGCCTACATTAATGTGAAACTTGTTCTAAGATGACGTTACTTTGTCCGTTTTGACGCATCGAATGTCTGCTTCACATATCGTCAGCCTGAATCAAATTTTTATAATGCATAGATAGTCAGATGAAGCACAACAAAGAGAAGAAAAGAGGGAAAAATGCAACAGATTGATTGGCAAGATTTTTTGAAAGTTGAATTACGTGTGGGGAAAATTGTGCAGGCTGAAGTCTTTGAGCAAGCACGTAAACCCGCGTACATTCTCCATGTGGATTTTGGAGAGGAATTGGGCATTAAATAATCCAGTGCGCAAATTACACAGCTGTATCAGCCGGAAAATCTAGTGGGGAAATTGGTCGTTGCTGTCGTGAATTTTCCGAAAAAACAAATTGGTCCGATCCAGTCAGAGTGTTTGGTCACAGGTTTTCATAATGCAGAGGGGCATGTTGCTCTTTGTGTGCCTGATGCAGAGATTCCCCTAGGCACCAAGTTACTTTGAAAAAGTAGGATGAGCTGGCACGTTGAACGTTTAACAATAAAAAAACCGAGCCAAAGCTCGGTTTTTTTTGATCTTTTGTAGCGGAATCAACGGCGTGATTTAAAAGAAATATCAACTTTACGCGGTCGATAAATCCAACCGAGAACCAATAGCAAGAATGAGAAAATCAACACAGGCCAATCACTTAAGCGAGTGTAAAGTGTTTCGCCTTGCATGGCAGGTAAATCACCACGAAGTACCGCATCTTTATCCATCGGTGCCTGTTTCACAATGTGACCATTATGATCAATAAAGGCGGTAATGCCGGTATTGGTTGCACGGATAAACCAACGGCCATTTTCTTTGGCACGCATTTGAACCATTTGTAGGTGCTGATGTGGGCTCGCTGTTCCAGTAAACCAAGCGTCATTGGAAATAGTCACTAGGTAGTCACTTTGACTGGCATTACGGCGCGTTAAGTTGGGATAAGCCACTTCATAGCAAATCGCCGCACCTAAATCATGACCTTTAACATTCAAAGGTTTTTGGTTGTTTGCACCACGTGAAAAACCACTCATCGACGGGTCATTTTGTAAGGCTGGCAGTACCCAACTTAACATCCCTGAAAGCGGAATGTATTCACCAAAGGGGACTAGACGTTGCTTCTTGTATAGACCTGAAGATTCATCACCAGTTGCCATGATGGTGTTGTAATACATAGGGTGTTGGTTTTGCTGTGATTCTGTCAAGTCCCAATAGGGAATACCTGTCACCCAAGCCGTGCCTGTTTTATTGGCTTGGACTTTCATTGCATCTAAAAACGGCTCAATATCGGTTTGGAACATTGGAATGGAGGATTCTGGCCAAACAATGACATCACGCCCCCATTCGGTCCGACTTAATGACGCATATTTCATTAAGGTTTGAGCTTGGTATTCTGTTAACCATTTTAAATCTTGTGGAATATTGCCTTGAATTAAAGAAACACTCAGCGGTTTTTCATTTTTAGGTTGAACAAATTGCAGTTGCGCTGCACCCCATGCACCGAGCAAAACAAGGGCAGATGGAACAATCCAAAAGATGCGTTTACGCAGGATTTCAACCAAGGCGCAGGCCAATACAATGACCGCGAAAGATACCCCAAAGATCCCGAATAATGGCGCATAGCCATCGAGGAATCGTTCAGTAAAGGCATAACCTGCAAACAGCCATGGAAAACCGGTAAAGACCCAAGTTTTACTCCACTCGAAAAACACCCACAGTGGCGCAAAGGTCAGTGGTGTTTCTGGAAAGAAGCGGCGGTAGAGCCAACTCTGAACTGCGGTAAACAGCCCCATCACAATCGCCATAATGGCAATCATCAAAACACTCAGTGCTGAATTGGTATCACCATAGACATGGATCGAGGTATACAGCCAAAAAGCCCCGACAAACCATAAGCCAAAGCCATAAGCTAGACCAATGAAAAACGATTGTTTAGGGGCACGCTGACTTAAGCAAGCATACAGCAGGGCTGGAGATAAAATTGCCAACCACCAATAATGATAAGGTGCCAGCGACAAGCTGAAGATGGCACCTGAAAATAATGCAATCAGCAAAGGATAGATGAAAGGTAGCTGTTTTTTTTGTTCTGAGTGGTTTAGCAGCTTATCAAAGTAGGTTCTCATTTACGGACAGCTCGGATCAGATGAATAGTACGTGCATCTGCCTCCAAAATGGTAAATTCCCAGTTTTCAAGTTCAATCACTTGACCTTGTAAATCACTGACCAAGCCCATTTCTTGTAGCAGTAAGCCGCCCACAGTTTCTACTTCATCATCTGAAAAATCAGCATCTAAAAGATTGTTAAAGTGTTCAATTGGTGTAAGTGCTTGAACCAACCATGTATTTGCACTTAACGGGTCTTCATCTGGAATGATAAATTGAGCTTCTTCATCAACTTTGTCGTGTTCATCTTCAATTTCACCCACAATTTCTTCAAGAATGTCTTCTAAAGTGACTAAACCTGAAGTTGTGCCATATTCATCAATCACTACAGCGATATGGGTTTGAGTATTTTTCAACATACGTAAAACTTGGTCAGAGCGTGCGCTCTCAGGTACAAATAAGGGTTGACGCATTAATGCACGAATATCGACTTTGGTGGTCGGTTCTGTCAAAAATGGCAACAAATCTTTGGCCAATAAAATACCGACGACATTGTCAGGTTGGTCTGAGGAAAAGACGGGGAAACGTGAGTGTGCAGATTCGACAAGTACATGCAAAATATCTAATAGCTCATCATCTTCTTGTAAGCTGATCATCGCAGTACGGGGGGTCATGACCTCGCGGATTTTAGTTGCAGGTAAGTCGAGTACCCCTTCGAGCATGGCAACTGTATCGGGTTCTAAGAAGCGACGTGAATCTTGTACCAATTTCAACAGTTCGTCACGGGTTTCTGGTGCAGTGCCCAGCCATTTACGTAAGCCGCGCATGCCCCACGACGGGCCGGATTCCTCTTGCATGATCTTTCCTAAAGACTCTTAATATCTAATAAATGATGATTTTATCATACCGTAGAAAATACAGTTGTCTATTGTTAATGTTGATCTAGATGGATGAGCGATCAAGTCATTTTAAGAGACTATCACCTGCATTTTTCAAGCTAACATTCAGTCTTCAGGATTATGCTAAAATAGCGTTAGATTTTAATGCTGAGTTTTCTAATGTCTGAGCCTTCTGTGCCCCCATCAATTCAATTAAACACCCGTGGCTTACGTTGCCCTGAGCCTGTGATGATGTTGCATCAAGCCATTCGTAAATCAAAATCGGGTGATATTGTGGAGGTTTTTGCAACAGATAATTCGACCTCTTGGGATATTCCGAAATTTTGTATGCATTTAGGTCATGAGCTTTTGCTTCAAGAAGAACGTCTTGATGAAAATGGAAATAAAGAATTCCATTATTTGGTTCAGAAAGGTTAATTTAAGAGATTGTAAAAAATAATAATTATTAAGATGTTACATTTTTATTAATAAAATAGGCTGGTCAAGTCTGATGGCTAGCCTATATCATTCGCAGCATAATTATACAAAGTTTAAAAAACAGACTTTTAAAATGTTAAATTCGATTGCTCTTATACTTGAAAAATTAGGCTTATCCGCCCAAAAAACGTGCCATTCATTTGCAATTTTCCAACCCAGCGTTGAATGACGAGCTTTTTATTCAACGTATTGATGGGGAGCATGTCTTAAACCAAGGCCTGCAAGCGACTTTGATTTGCCTATCTACGAATGCACTTATTCCACTAAAACAATTTATTGGCGTACAAGTCGCCGTTGATCAAGTGACCGATCAGGGCGAACTCTTCCGCACCACGGGTATTATTACCGAAGCCACCCAAGGCCAGAGTGACGGTTCACTCACGCTGTATAAACTCACTTTAGAAGATGCAACATCGCTGTGGCATAAACGCAGGAACAGCCGTGTGTTTATGAACAAATCGGTGCGCGATGTCAGTGAAACTCTCTTTAAAGAATGGCAAAGCAAAAGTCCGCTCTTTGCTGCCAGTCTAACGCTAGATCTAAGCGGTTTAAGTCAGAACTATGATGTACGACCTTTCATCATGCAGTCGAATGAAAGCGATTATGACTTTTTAACGCGTCTTTGGCGCAGTGAAGGCATCAATTGGCTCATCGATGAAGCGCAATTGAAAGTGATGCATTCCAGTAGCCCGATCGAAAAACAAAAACTCCGCCTGATTGATGACAATAGCCAATATCAAGCACTCAGCCGTCGTAGTATCCGCTTTCATCGCTCTAGTGCCACAGAAAAACAAGACAGCATCACCAGCTTGATCGGTGAACGTAGCATTCAACCGACTGCGGTCCATGTGCAGCGCTGGCAAGCCGATGGACTGAGCCAAGAAGAAGGCGCAGGCTCAGTTCAAAGCAAACATCAGCATAGCCAAAGCCAAGACAATGCCAGTTTAAGTTTGGAACAAGCATGGCATATCAGCCCTGCATGGATGCAAGACTTAAAAGGCGAAGACCAAGCTACCGCTTCATCAAACAGTCAGATTGAAAAACTGAATCAAAACCTAACGCGCTATCACGAGCTACAATCGAAAAAATTCAATGCACAATCGACTGTGCGTGATACACAAGTCGGTTATTGGTTTGAATTGAATGAACACCCAGAAATTGATCAACACAGTGGTGCAGACAAACAATTTTTAATCACAGAAAAGAAATTCTATAACCAAAATAACTTACCCAAAGACCTTACTGAACAAGTCAATCAACTGATTGAACAAAGTCAGTGGAACATTAAACCGATCCATGAACAGGCCGAGCGTCAGGCCAATCAGCTCACATTACAACGCCGCAATATTGCGACGGTTCCTGCATATAACCCACTCGAACACCGTCCAAGCACCCATCCGCAACGGGCTAAAGTCGTTGGGCCAAGTGGTGAAGAAATACATGTCGATGAATGGGGGCGTATCAAAGTCCGCTTTTTATTTACCCGTGGAGATGACCACAGCCATGATGGCGGTGCAGGCAGCAATGACAATGATACGGACTCTGCATGGGTCGATGTGCTTACCCCATGGGCCGGTGAAGGCTATGGTGCACGTTTCTTACCACGTATTAATGAAATCGTGGTCATCGATTTCTTTGACGGTAACATCGACCGACCATTTGTGGTGGGGCGCATACATGAAGCACAGCGCAGTCCAACCCAATTTGATAGTAAAGGCAAACTGCCAGACACCAAAAAACTGGCTGGAATAAAAAGTAAGGAAGTCCAAGGTGAAGGCTTTGGACAACTACGCTTTGATGACACGACTGGACAAATATCAACACAATTACAAAGTACCCATGGCGCCACTCAGCTCAACCTAGGGAACCTCAGTCATCCCAAAGAAACCGCAGAAAGTGAGGGAAGAGGCGAAGGCTTTGAACTGAGAACCGACCAATGGGGTGCAGTGCGTGCAGGACAGGGGCTACTTGTTAGTACACACCCACAACAACAAGCAGCAGCAATGCACCTCGACGCACAAGCGGCGAAAGAACAAATCGAAGCCAACTTAAACAGCAGTAAAGCCTTAAGTGAAGTGGCGAAAAATCAACAAACTGACCCACTTGAAGTCTTGGATAATTTAAAAAACTTCCTTCGGCAAATCGAAAAAGGCAGTAAAGAAAAAGCTGATGCCTTTAAACAAGCCTTAATGATTTTATCTGCACCAAACTCAATTGCTGTAAGTAGTCAGGAAGATGTTCATCTTTCAGCAGATGGACAGATCAGCCAAAGTGCAGGGGATAGCATCAACCTCAGCAGTCAAAAATCCTTAATTGCCCATGCACAAAGCAAGATCAGTCTATTTGCAGCACAAGAGGGATTACGTGCTTATGCAGGCAAAGGCAAAGTTGAAATCCAAGCCCAAGGAGATGGGGCAGATTTGATTGCACGAAAGGGTATTCAAATTATTTCCACAGAAGATAAAGTTGAAATCAAAGCGAGCAAAAAAATTGTTTTAGTTGCGGGTGGTAGCCAGATTGAAATTAGTAGTGCGGGTGTATTGCCTACTACGGCTGGTAAGTTTGAGGTGAAGGCAGGGCAGCATCAATTTTTAGCTGGGCAAACGCAGAGCGCTGATTTAGGCGTGATGCCTAATATTTGTGTTGAGTGTTTGATATCATCTCTGAAAAATTTAACCTTTTTTATAAAAGGCTAAACAATGAATACATATATTTTAATTGATCTGCTGCAGTATAAGCAGGCAAAAAAAGCATTAAACGGTTTTGATTTTAAATATCTTTTTGAAAAATTTAATAATCCTAAAATATTAGAATTTTCTCCTGTGCTAGCTGTGTATAACGAGAACATTTTAAACCAGTTCAATGAATATATTGTTATCAGTAGCCGGTTGGAAATGGATGAAGTCTTAAATGCGCTGTTTAAAAAATGCTTCAGTTTTTCCAATTTTGAGAATTCAATGTGCAAACTGTATGAGCCATTTACTGTATTTTCATTATTTGACATTTTAAATGTTGAGCAGAAACACATTGTATTTTCAGGTTTTGAATCGTTTACGGTTCTTTTTAATGGAGAAATCCGTTCGCATTTTTATCAGAGTACAGACTGTTTAAAAACGTTGATCATGCTTGAGGATGCGCAGTTCGAATCGATTTTCGAAAAAAGAATAGAATACTTTAAAATAAATTTTTGCAAAAAAAATAATGCAGATTTTTATCAAATTTCAGCAATCGTTGATTATGCACTGCAATGCGAGATACTGGAAATCCCTTATATTGAGCGATTTGTCATTGCTGCGCAGAAAATAAAATTTGATGTGAATAAATTCAACCGGGAATGTCCGTTTTTGAAAGACCCTGATGAACCCGATTTAATGAAAATATTACAATTAGAAAGTTATATGGTGGCCGCTGATGTCTGATCCATTTGAACAAATAAGAAAAGAAATGGCGAATAAACAGAATGCCATCACCAATTGCAAAAAGAATGAGGTTTTGCTGGAACTAGCGAGTAAACCGATTCCAAACAGCTATATGTATATGTGGGGCTATCCTCACGGCAGCCCGTATACAGCGGTTAAAGTGCCTTTATACCGTCTGCATATGTATACCAAGGATAAAAAAGGATATTACTTTAAAGTTTGCAGATTCGGCCCACGCTGCGTAATCGACAAAAAAGGCAATACCATTTTGTCAGTCGCCGGACTGGCGGATCAGCAGGTTCATAAATTGACCTGGTACAAAGAATATATTCTACATAGTACAGATAAAGCCGAGAACGGCGCTTGGATTGTGACAGGAAATTTCCTCATTCACGATGGGCCGGATACCTGCTCAATGGATGATATGTATGGTACAGCAGGCTGTTTAGAAGTTTTTGGACATAAAGGATTTAGTGTGTTTAACCAAAAAATGCTGGAATTGTCGGGTGAAAGTGAGCTTAAGAAGGTCAAAGCGAAAATTACCTATCACAAAGCGGTCAGACCAAAAATCAAAGATTACAACATTTATGACACGCGGACGGGCGAACTTTATAACAGAGGAATTTTATGAACATATATCTGAATTTAAAAATTTTTATATTATGCTTTTTTGCCAGCACGCTTTCCTACGCAAACTGCAGTTTCAGCGCTCAAGAAAAACATGAATTGAATGTTTATAATTACGCATTTGTGCAAATGCACAGCGCAGCAAGAGGCGTTGCTAGAGCTAAATTTGCCGAACAGGATTTAAAGAAAAATTTTCTGAAAAAAATTGCGCCCTCTGTGCACTTAATCTGTGGATTAGAATCTCGTATTTATATACTGGAGGAAAAAAACAAAGAGGTTGGGCTTATTGCGCTTAAATTTAAGAATAGCAGAGATAGAGATGTTTTTCGCAATGAGCTGAATGCTAGTCAGGGGCGGATCAATAATATTATTATGAAGCGCTATGAAATGGATGTAATCGGAAATGCGATTTTTTTATATTATGGAACCTATAGTTTTATCAATTCAAAGTTTAGAACTTTAGATGCGCAAGTAGCGAATCATTAGAATTTATTCCACCAGTTAAACTAGTTTTACTGGTGGTTTTTTTTGAATGGTTGAATTTAGTTTTTGGGGCGGAATTTTAATGGCTGAATAATGCGTGAATACTGGAAGATATTCCGTATGGTGGCGCGAACTGATATAAAAAAAATACTTAAATATAGATGTAGTATTTGATTGAGCTACAGTATTTTAGGTCAAAATAAATTATAATGTGATTGGGCTGTGTTGCACAAAGATTTCATAACTATATGATTTTAAAAGTTTTGATTGTTTTTTGATCCAAAATTAAATTTATTTAAATCAGATGCTTACATATTTATGCAACAAAGCCATGTGATTGCTAAAAAATGATTATCTCATCATCCTGATAATGCATATTTTCAAAGTGATGCTGTTCAGTATGATCAATATAGGGTTACTCAAATTAGAGAGAGTAGGCCATTAAAATGAAGAAGAATAGATTTCTTTCATAATTCATTTTTCACTCAGCTCCAAGTTATAAATTCCAGCAATTAGATTGAATCTTAATGCTAGTCTTTTGCCTCGATTGCGATATCGCTCAGCAAGAATTTTGAAGGTTTTCAAACTGCCAAATACATGC
>NZ_VOYW01000083.1:0-4162 GCF_013420085.1 Acinetobacter sp. YH12027 | reverse complement strand
CCCATCGTAGTTTATTGCATGTTATTACACCACACAAGAAAAAGGCTCAATCCCTTACAGAATCAAGCCTTCACGTTATGTTAGGTTATGGTAGGTTTTTGCTAATATATTGCCATATGATTGCGATGGATCATTTCAAGTGATCGGGCTTCCCCTAAAACTTGATGAACTTTATCGGAGGCCAAACCTTTGACGATTTCTGCCGAACGTGAACTGAAGTTTACACGACCAACGGCAACACGATGACCTTGTGTATCGACACATTCCACCACATCACCACGTTCAAAATGCCCTTCAACTGCTTTCACACCGACAGGTAATAAACTGCGGTGATTATCACGAATGGCTTTGACTGCGCCATCATCAATTACTAAACGACCCGCTGTTTGTAAATGTGCAGCTAACCATTGTTGATGGGCTGTCACACGGTCATTGTCCGTAATGAATAAGGTACCTAGTAATTCACCTGCCATCACACGTGAAAGCACATTATCGCTATCGCCGCTCGCAATGACTGTTGGACAACCAGACTTGGCTGCTAAACGTGCCGCACGAACTTTGGTCAACATACCGCCACGACCGAATTTACCGCCGCCACCAGCCATATCGAATAATGATTCATCCATTGCGCGTACTGTATGAAACAGTTTTGCGTCTGGATTGGAACGAGGGTCAGAGTCGAACATGCCTTCTTGGTCAGTTAGAATCACCAAGAGGTCTGCATGAACCTGTCCAGCCACCATCGCAGCTAAAGTATCGTTATCGCCAAAGCGGATTTCGTCAGTCGACACTGTGTCATTTTCATTGATCACAGGAATCACACGCCAATCAATCAAATGCTGCAAGGCATCACAAGAGTTTAAATAACGACGACGGTCAGCCAAATCATCATGGGTTAATAAAACTTGAGCTGTACGAATAGAACGTTGTTCTAAAACGCTTGACCAAGTATGAATTAAGCCCATCTGACCAATGGCAGCACAAGCCTGTAGACTGGGTAGATCTGTGGGTCGGTTGTCCAAATTCATACGAACCATCCCTTCAGCTACAGCACCGGAAGACACAAGAATGATCTCGTGTCCTGCATTGTGTAGTTCTGCAATTTGTCCCGCCCAATGCGAGATTGCATCCAGATCTAACCCTTTTCCGTTTGCTGTGAGTAGTGATGATCCGATTTTAACAACGATACGTTTACAACCCTTGAGCTGACGTTGCCCATCTACCACTTCTATCATCTTGTCCTCAGACTTGTTTGCTTTGACACTTATTCAGCAATTAACGTACGTAGTACGATTCTGCCTCATCATCACCGTCTTCAAATTCATCATCAAAGTCATCGCCGCCCAGACGTTGAGCGCGACGCATTTCACGATAAGCTTCTTTCGCAGCAATCGTTTGTTCACGTGTTTCAGCTTCAAGCTGATCACGGAATTCTTTCATTTCTGCTGCGTATTCAGGATCTTCAACTTCGCGTTCGCGTTGCTGCTCGATTTGATCCATCAAGTAATACACCACATCTTTAGTGCCTTCAGCCGTTAAGCCTGAAGTTTTAAAGACAGGACCTTCCCACTGTAATTCTTCAAGAATGTGATTACACCATTCGTCACGAGTATCTACAGCAAGCTGATCAACCTTATTCAGAACCAATACCACCGGTAATTTTGAAAGTGTTGGGGAGAATTTTTGCAACTCATTCAAAATCGCTTTGGCATTGTAAGCAGGATCTGAACCGTCAATCGGTTGAACATCTACAATATGAAGCAGAATACGGGTACGTGCCAAATGTTTCAGGAAGCGAATCCCGAGACCTGCACCTTCTGCCGCACCTTCGATCAGACCTGGAATATCCGCCATTACAAATGAACGATGACGATCCGCATCCACTACGCCCAGGTTAGGTACCATGGTCGTAAACGGATAATCTGCAACTTTTGGTTTTGCTGCAGAGACTGCACGGATAAAGGTTGATTTACCTGCATTTGGCATGCCGAGCAAGCCAACATCAGCCAGTACTTTCAGCTCAAGGCGGATTTCACGGAATTCACCTTTGGTACCATGTGTACATTTACGCGGAGAACGGTTGGTTGATGATTTGAAGTGGGTATTACCCAAACCACCTTGGCCGCCATGTGCCACTAATACTTTCTGGCCGTCTTCAACCAGATCTCCAATAATGTCGCCAGATTCACTATCTACAATGGTTGTTCCCACAGGAACTTTTAAAATAACTGATTCGCCACCACGACCAGCACAGTTTGCGCCAGCACCGTTTTTACCACGTTCAGCGCGAAATTTACGGGTATAACGATAATCTACAAGGGTACTCGTGTCGTCGTCAGCCTGAATATAAATGCTGCCGCCACGACCACCATCACCACCATCTGGACCACCAAATGGTACGAACTTTTCACGGCGAAAACTGGCTACGCCATTGCCACCGTCGCCAGCCTCTACGGTAATGACTGCTTCATCAACAAAGCGCATAATGCCAATCCTCTAAAAAACTTTAAAAACCGCCTATTCTGCCATATTTTAAAGCATTTCTCGACTATATTTATTCACTATTCCATGAAGATCATGCATTTCAAGCAGATTTTTTTTGAGCTTGTATCAAAATTTTAAAAGTACAATCCAGCTTGAATTGATCGTCTGATGTACATATAGCTCGCAACGCTAAGTTGGTTGTTTTTTGTTATTTCTGCTTGTCGTAACATCTTCATATAGTGCAATTCTTGCAATCAGAGTTTTTGTTATGTCAAATCCTAAGGAAAGGAATACTATCAGTCCATTGTCATCACAATTTGTTTTATTGATGGCACTTGCTTGTGGTCTATGCGCAGGATCAGCATATTTTAATCAACCGCTTATCTATTCGATTGAAAAAGGTTTAGGCATTAGCACTAGTGAAGCTGGTTTGACTGTAGTGATTGCACAAATTGGCTATGTTTTAGGTTTAATGCTCTTGGTCCCACTAGGTGACTTTTTAAATAAGCGCAAACTCATTGTTAGCTTAATGGTCTTTGCTGCTCTTTCTCAGATTTTATTATCGTTAAGTAGCAACTTAAGCACGCTGTATCTATTTACCCTTTGTGCGACGTTTGGCGCAATTTCGGCACAAGTCCTAATTCCTTTTGCATCGAGTATTAGCCCACCCGAATCCAGCGCAGCCACTGTAGGTAAACTCATGAGCGGCTTGGTCATGGGCATCATTTTATCGCGAACATTTGCAGGCTTTGTATCGACCTATTGGTCCTGGAATGCTGTGTATTTCACCAGTGGTATCATCACTTTAGGTTTTGCGATGATCATGTGGAAAAAACTTCCGAACACGACGCCGCAAGCAGGTTTAACAATGATAGGAATTTACCGCTCGTTGTTTATCATTGCTCAAAATAATCCACATCTGATTCGTCGTGCCTGTGCTGGTGCTTTGGGTTTTGGTATTTTGTCGATGATTTTTACCTCTATGACTTTTGTCTTAGGCAGTGCGCCATATTACTTTACTGATTTTGAAATTGGTCTGTTTGGCTTGCTTGGTGTGATCGGGATTTATTCATCAAGTTGGTCGGGTAAAATTGTGGGACAAGGTAGAGAAAACTTTGTAGCAAAACTCTGTATTGCTTTGATGTTTTTCTCAACTATCCCTCTATTTTTTGCCCAGCAAAATATCGTGATTTATGCGATTGGCGTACTCATGGCATATTTTGGTTTAACAGCATTTCACGTGCTCAATCAAAATTTGGTCTATCGGATTGATCTTAAATCCCGTTCGCGAATTAATGCGGTGTATATGACGATTTACTTTACTGGTGCAGCTATAGGTTCACTCGGTGCAGTATATGCCTGGCAGCATTTTGGTTGGATGGGTTGTGTGATTCTAGCTTTGGTTTTTTCGATTGGAATTTTACTGATTGATCGGTGGGATTTTAATAAGATGGTTAAAAATTAAGTGTTTTATGAGGAATAAATCGAATGGTTTATTCCTTTTCTCATTACTAATTAAAAATTTAATGTTTTTCGATATAACGCATATTCGTAAGTTGACAAAAATAACTAATCATGCGAAAAAGTTTTTTTAGTTAACAGATGTTCACACATGCCTCGAATTGTTTCTGTACCACTTAGTTTAGAACAGCGAGAACGACTCATTTTTCTGGCCAAG
>NZ_VOYW01000082.1:0-4187 GCF_013420085.1 Acinetobacter sp. YH12027 | reverse complement strand
GTACACAGTGCACTGGGTTATGTATCACCTTTTGAGTTTGAAGCAATGTACTATGATAAGATTAACCCGTTAGGTCAGGTGGCCTAACTTAAATAAAAAAGTCTCCGACAAACCCGGTACGGTTCAGGAACGACTTTTGAAAAAAACTGCGAAACTATTGAAAAACTTTCGATAGCAAGTGGCATTATTAAATGAAATTAATTCTATAAAGTGTTGCACTTTGTTGGTAATCAAGATTTCTTACTAGATTGTAAAACTCATAATTTATCTATAGCTCTGTTAAACTACCAACTCACATAGCACGATGAGACACCATGAGTTTAGCCAACCTGATTGATGAATTAAATCCTCAACAAAAACAAGCCGCAACAACAGAAGCACAGCATAGCTTGGTTTTGGCAGGAGCAGGTTGTGGTAAAACCAAAACTATCGTGGCGCGTGCAGCTTATTTAATTGATCAAGGCGTGCCTGCCAATCAAATTCAAATTTTGACTTTTACTCGCCGTGCGGCCAGTGAAATTGTCGCTCGTGTGGAGCTGGCTCTGGGTGAGCAGGCTAAAGGGCTACGCGCATCAACCTTTCATACTTTTTGTATGTACCTATTACGCCGCATTCCCAAAGCCTTTGGTCTAGAACAGTTTTCGATTATTGATCGTGATGATCAACTCATGATGTTCCGCCTGATTCGTGGCCGTGATGATAAGAAAAACCCCAATCACTTACCCAAGCCAAAAGAACTCTGTGATCTGTATTCCTTTGCCCGTAATACCCGTCAAAAACTCAGCATTGCTATGGAAAAGCAAATGCCTGAGTACTTTGCTTTAAAAGATCAAATCGCGGATATCATGAAAGAATACGAAGCCCGTAAACGTGCGCGTAGCTTTTTAGATTACGACGATATCTTGGCGATTGTGGCGAAAGCCTTGGCGGAATCAGATGGACTGGTCGATTATGTCGCTTCAATTTGTCGCCACATGTTGGTTGATGAAATGCAGGATACCAATCCGCTGCAATGGGCGTTACTTGAGCCACTAAAGGAACGTGTCAGTTTGTTCTGTGTCGGCGATGATGCACAGTCAATCTATGGCTTCCGAGGTGCAGACTTTGAAAACATTCATCATTTCAAAGAGCGTGTACCAGACGCACAGATTTTCAAACTCGAAAAAAATTATCGTTCAACCCAAGAAATTTTAGACTTGTCGAATTGGTTGTTGGATGAAAGCGAAATTAAATATGACAAACGCTTAGATGCCTATCGTGGTGAAGGGATTAAGCCGAAAATGCATATTTTCCCGAATGAGTTTGATGAAGCCAAATGGATTGCCATTGATATTAAAGAGCGTCATTACCTCGAAGGCAGCAAATGGTCGGATCATATGGTGCTTGTGCGTTCAAGCTTTGCTGCTCGTCATATTGAAGCAGCCTGTATTGCCGCAAACGTGCCGTATCGCTTTATTGGCGGAATGAAATTACTTGAAACAGCCCATGTCAAAGACTTGCTCAGTGTGCTGCGTGTAGTGGCCAATCCTTTAGATGATATCGCGTGGATGCGCTTTTTAACCTTGTGGAATGGTGTGGGTGATGTCGGTGCGAGTAAGTTATCGCAGCAGATTTTACTTGAGCCAGAAATGCAAGCCATTGCAACCAAGTTGGAAAAATTTGGCAAAGTACCTGACCAAGCGATTCTGATGATGAAGCAAATGTCGGTGTTGAAAGATCAAGTCAAAGAATGTGTAAGCTTGGCTGTTCAAGCGATTTCTGAGCAGCTAGAAGAAAACTATAAAAAAGATTGGAACCGCCGTGTCGGGGATTTTGATTTGGTGAAACAACTGGCATCAAAGCATACACAGCTCAGTGAATTTCTTGAAGAGTATGTGCTCGATCCTGTGTCCATTTCTGAAATTGAACGCCAATCTGACAGTGATGTCGTGACGTTAATTACCATTCATTCGGCAAAAGGAACGGAGCAAAAAGTCTGTTATGTGGCGAATGTCACGCCAGGGCAATACCCGCATGCACGTGCCCAAGGCAATTTCGATGAAGTGGAAGAAGAGCGCCGCGTGTTATATGTGGCGCTGACACGTGCGCAAAATGAATTAATTTTGACAAAGCAAAACTTGAACCACTGGGCACGTGAAACTGTCGATGAGCAAGGCCGTAAAGTAGAAAGTTACTTTATGAATGATTTAACTCGAAATTTATGTAGTTTGGAAACACACTATAAAACCCGTCAGCAAACCGTAAAAAGTGCCTTAATCGAAAGAAAATCGATTAATTTAGATTTTGGTATCGATCTCGATTAAAATAGATTTTTGACGTGATTTACACGCAAGTTAAAAAGCAAAATAGACAAATGCTTTTTGATGATGCTGTCTATTTGGAAGATTGAATGAAAATTTTAGTACGTAACTTAGAGCGTTCAGTTACTGAAGCAGAATTGGTTGAACTGTTTAAACCATTTGGCGCAGTAGAGTCTGCTGTTGTTGTTATGGATGCAAGCACAGGTAAATCGAAAGGGTTTGGTTTTGTCGAAATGCCAAATGGTCGTGAAGCTGTAAAAGCGATTAAAGGCCTGAATACTTTGAAAGTCAAAGGTGCGGGTATTCGCGTAAAAGCGGCTGAAGATAAGCCTAAAGCATAAATTTAAAAAGGAGCGTTACGCTCCTTTTTTTATCGGTGATCTATGAAAAAATGCTACTCGGCTTTGTCGATTGTTGCGCCATCTGGTTCGAACATTGCTTGTGGGCTTAAAACGCTTGAAGTCCGCTCATGGCAGCCCGAACATTTGCCTTTAAAAGATTTAGTGATCGTGGAAAATCAACGCTACTTACATGAAAGCGGAGATGAAGATATTGGACGTGCAGTGGCGATGGTTGATGTATATGATGTTCATGCATGGACTGAAACAGAGGTAGAGCAAGCGCAGGCGACATATTGGGCAACAGGGTGCTAGGCTTGGCGTCTGGAAAATATCAGGATGATTGATTGGGATATGCCTGTTCCCGCAAAGCGTGACATTTATTTAATTGAAATCGATCATCCATAATATTTATTGTGAATTTCCTAAAAATCCGTTTAAGCTTATTCATGTAGAAAAACGCCAAAATTTAGGGAATTGTTCATGTCTCGTGTTGCTCGCTTTCATGCTGATCGTACCAATCAAAAGTTATATTTTAGCCGTCTTGCATGTCAGCAAGCCGAGCAGACCGATCATGTTCAACAAGCTCAGGCTTATCGCGAAGCAGCGGTTTTTCATTTGCATGGTGCAGTACTTGCGTTTTTACAAGAGTTGGTGCGTTACTATCGTTTAAATGAGCCTGCGCCCACGTTAAAGTCGATTGAAACGCTGATGGCTGAAAAAGGTCAGGTATCACCTGAAGTGACTGTTATGCAGCAATTGGCAAAGCAGGGTTTTATTGCAGAGCTGAAACGCGCACATCGTATGTGTCAGTATGCACCTGAACCGTCTGCACCAGAGCCAGAAGATGAAACGTCTTCAAATTTAATTATTAAAGTCACTCAAACACCGCAAGCATGGTTGCCAGATACCGCTATTTTGCGTGAATGGCATCGTGATCTAACCCAATTGATTGATGGATTTCGTAACGAGATGGTGGAGTTCTAATCGGACTATTGCTACTTGAAATAAATTTATTTAACCCGATATAAGATTATCTAAGTAATACAAAGTGCAGATGCCTTTATCACCATGTTGCGCATGGAGGGATATATGTCTATAGAACAGTTGAAAGAACTCTTTGGGAACCAGGAAGCAATTTTAGAGCTGGTTCAATTGGAAGGTGGTGAGTTGGCATTGCGTAATGCAGGCTCAGAAAAAGAGCCTTTGGTGACTATCCAATTCAATGAAGAATTACGCAATATTTTGGGCGATCAAATGAGTGTGATCGCTCAGCAAATGATTCAGGCTGCATTGTTTGGTTTGTTAGAAAAACAAGTGGATGAATGGCATGCCGAAGTGGTTGATGAAAAGCCCAAATATATGAGCTAATCATATAGCTGCTGACTTTGCGGATCATGATAATGAAAACGCACCTTTCGGTCACTGCTGTCCCACAATTTTTCACAAGAGGAAGCTCATTTGAGCTTCCTCTTGTTTTATGGGTATTTTATCGGGTGAAAATAAAGCTTTTAAAGTTCTTCTTTCAAACAAATTCACTTGAATTATT
>NZ_VOYW01000081.1:0-4547 GCF_013420085.1 Acinetobacter sp. YH12027 | reverse complement strand
TTAGAGGAATTGCCACAAGATACGATAAGCTAAAACGTAACTATCAAAGCGCTGTTGCTTTAGCTTGTATATTTATATGGTTGCCTCTTTAGCTCAATTTATCGGCTGTAAATGTCAACACACCCTACTCTATGCTTTTAATTTTAAAGGATGATGTTATGCAAAGAGACCAATGCCACTCCTATGCATTGATCTCTTGAAATTAAACTTATTTGCTGACCGTACTCATAAAGCTCACTGCGGAAAACAGCCAAATAAACAGGATGAAACTCCGTCCCTGATTAAAATGCGCGACATCGGTACCATGCAAAATATTATGACGGGTCATCGCTACGGTAGAGCTGCTATCCATTTGATAGGCCGCCAATTCGGCAAAATACGGATTCAACTCATTGGCAATTTTAGATTTGTGCCAAAGGCTTTTAATTTCACTGCCTTTAAGTCCCGGTACAATTTTATAGACATCGACAAATTTAGTGCCATTTTGACTTAAGAAACCGGTTTGAATCAGCACGTCCGTCAAAATACCTTCAAGCTGTGCATATAACACAGGGATACAGCCTGCATGAATATTTAATTTATACAGTTTAAACGCATCTAAAAGTACCTGACGGCGCGCTGCTTTATGTTCACCAATATTCAAAGCATCAAAGGCTTTCAACATTTCAGTTTGGAAAAACTCGCTATTGATGACATTCAGAAAATCAAAGTCTGCATCATTTTCATGTTGATGAAGCAGTTGCCAAAAATACAATAAATTTAAAGCATCATTCGCTACTTTCATTTCTACCGGCTGATCTAATTCATCGGCCAAAATATCGAAGTAAGGCTCATCTTGTGCCAAATGACGCAGGGTTTGAATCAGTAAGGCATGCTCATCTGCAGAAATCTGTTCTAAATATTGCTGCGCATCTTTAATAATGTGATGCCCCAATTTATGACGCTGTTCATTTTGAGGAATACGAGTGATTGGCTGATCGTCATCATAGTCATCTTCATACATGGGCTTGTTACTCTTAGGCATCACAGTTATGCCCTATTATCACTGTAATTGTGTCAGCAATATAGATTTTTTTACTTTTGCAAAGATTTCACCTATTCCCTTGTGCAAGTACTGGCTATCTCATGTAAAATTACAGCCCATTGCATAAATACGAATGAGAGAGTCATATCCGTGCGTAATATTTTAGTTACTAACGCCCTTCCATACGCGAATGGCCCAATTCATATGGGTCATTTACTCGGTTATATCCAAGCTGATATTTGGGTTCGTGCCATGCGTGCAATGGGTCATAACGTGACTTATGTATGTGCGGATGATGCTCACGGTACAGCGATTATGCTACGTGCGGAAGCCAATGGTATTTCGCCTGAACAGCAAATTGCCAATGTGCAAAAAGAACATGAACGTGACTTTGCTGGCTTTAAAGTTGATTTTGACCATTACGACTCAACCAACAGCCCTGAAAACCAAGCACGCGCTTCTGAGATTTACATTAAGAACCGTGAAGCGGACAACATTGCGGTACGCCCTGTGACACAATTGTTTGATCCTGAAAAAGCAATGTTCTTGTCGGATCGGTTTATTAAAGGCACATGCCCAAAATGTAAAGCGGAAGACCAATACGGCGACTCATGCGAAGTGTGCGGTACAACCTACAACGCAACTGAATTACTCAATCCAAAATCGACATTAAGCGGTGCGACGCCTGTAGAGAAATCTTCAGATCACTACTTCTTTAAACTGCCGAACTTTGGTGAATACCTGCAAAAATGGACACGTGACGAAGGTCGTCTGCCTGTGTCGATTGCCAACAAACTCGATGAATGGTTTGAAGCAGGTCTGTCTGATTGGGACATCTCACGTGATGCGCCTTACTTCGGTTTTGAAATTCCAGATGCGCCAAACAAATACTTCTACGTTTGGGTTGATGCGCCAATTGGCTATATGTCGAGCTTTGAAAACTACATCAAGACCAACCGTCCTGACCTAAGCTTTGAAGACTACTGGAAAAAAGATTCTAAAAATGAGGTGTATCACTTCATTGGTAAAGACATCGTTTACTTCCACGCGTTGTTCTGGCCTGCAATGCTTGAAGGTGCAAACTACCGTACCCCAACAAGCTTATTCGTTAATGGTTTCTTGACTGTAAACGGTCAGAAGATGTCTAAATCTCGTGGTACATTCATTAAAGCAGAAACGTATCTTGAGCATTTGAACCCTGAATACTTACGTTACTACTTCGCGTCTAAACTTTCTGACAAAGTTGAAGATTCTGACTTGAACCTTGATGATTTCGTTCAAAAAGTGAATTCAGACCTTGTTGGTAAAGTGGTAAACATCGCTAGCCGTTGTGCGAAATTCATCAACACCAAGTTTGATAACAAACTTTCTGCAACGTGTGCAGAGCCTGAATTGGTACAAAGCTTTATTGATGCAGGTGCATCAATCGCTGCTCAATATGAAGCACGTGAATTCTCTGCAGCCATCCGTGAAATCATGGCGCTTGCTGACAAAGCCAATCAATATATCGATGAGAAAAAGCCTTGGGCTTTAGCGAAAATTGAAGGCGAAGAACAACAAGTTCATGACGTATGTTCTGTCGGTATTAACTTGTTCCGTCAATTGGCGGTGTACCTTGCACCAGTACTTCCTACCTTGGCAGCAGAAGTTCAAAGCTTCTTAAAATTAGAATCTTTCGACTTTGCGTCTGGTAAAACGATTTTGGTGGATCATGAAATTGCTCAATTCCAACCATTGATGCAGCGTGTAGACCCGAAAGCGGTTGCTGCAATGGTCGATGCGTCTAAAGATTCTTTAGCTGCGCCTGCTGAAGCACCAAAAGCGGAAAAGAAAAAAGAGAAGAAAGCTGAGAAAAAACCTGAACCTAAAGTTGGAGAAGCTGAGATTATTGGCATTGAAGACTTTATGAAAGTTGACTTGCGTGTGGCTGAAGTTTTAGAAGCAGCTCATGTTGAAGGTTCAGACAAACTGCTTCAATTGACTTTAAATGTCGGCGAAGCTGAGCCACGTAACGTGTTTAGCGGTATTCGTGAGTTCTACCAACCTGAAGACTTAAAAGGCAAATTGGTAGTGATGGTGGCTAACCTTGCACCACGTAAGATGCGTTTTGGTATTTCTAACGGTATGGTATTAGCTGCGGGTAATGGCGATGGCGTTTGGGTGATTTCACCTGAAAGCGGTGCTAAAGCTGGTGATAAAGTGTCTTAATTTTTAGATTAAGATAAGAAAAAGCCTCTACGTTGTAGGGGCTTTTTTTGGCTTTTAATTTATTAACTTTTCCATGAAAGTACGATTTAGCCTTTGTATGCGGTGTTCTTAATTTCTGTTAAGTTAGGCAAAAATTTATCTTGTAATTTATGCTTTTCCAAAATAGTTATAGGCTGAGCTAGTTTTTCATTTGTTACTACAATAAGTCGCTCAAACCAGTTTTCTTCCTGTAAATAAATTTTAGCTTGGGAACGTGCTGTATAGCGTGATTTTAATCCATCTATCGCAGACATAGCACATCTATAGTTAATTTTAAAAAGTTGATTAAGAAAGTCTTGAGGTTCTAATACATTTAAGATTGGATAATCGTAAAATTTATTCGTAATTTGTTGGTGAAACTCATAACTATCATTTTCCATTAATGTTAATAATAATTTTCCTCTTTCTTCATTTTTTTCAATATATTTATCTTCATATGCTTGAGCAATATCCTGTATAAATTTTTGAAAAACTGGAATTTCTCTAGCATACAATCCATATCCACCAGACTCATCACTAATATCAAAATAACCAAATTTTTTAATATTTTCCTGTAAATTTACAATTTTTTTGTATTGGCTAATTGCTAACATTAATAGACTTTCAATTGAGCAGAAAATGAGACTTTTTTCTTTGAAATATACCAACATACTAACCGTATGAAGAATATCTGTTACATTAGTTAAACTTTGATGTTCAATACTTAATTTTGCTTCTTTGACTAGTTCTTCGAACTCTTTTTGTTCTAAATCCAAATAATGCCAAAGTTTAAACCAAGTGGGTGACTCTTCTTGTAATCTAAAATATGACTCATATAACTCATCGTGAATTATTTTATCTAAAATAATATTTTTATTCAGAATTTGATCCCAAAGCTTTTGAGTAAAAATATAATCATTGAACCGTACCGGGTTTGTCGGAGAGTCAATATTCTGAGAGACTATTCCGATGAAAAAACCAAACTATACCCCCGAAATTAGAGAAAGAGCGGTTCAATTACTAATTGAATCTGAAAAAGATTATCCATCGAATTGGGCAGCAGTTTCCGCAATTGCTCCTAAAATTGGCTGTACTCCTGAAACACTACGTGTTTGGTATCAAAAATACTTAGATCAACAAAATCCCGCCAAAGTACAACAGGTATCTGACCAAGAAAAAATGAAGCAAATGGAACGTGAAATTAAAGAATTAAAACGTGCCAATGAAATTCTACGTAAAGCAGCCGCTTTTTTCGCCCAGGCGGAGCTCGACCGCCCACACAAATAATGGTGGATTT
>NZ_VOYW01000080.1:0-4759 GCF_013420085.1 Acinetobacter sp. YH12027 | reverse complement strand
TAAAGATAGACGGAATAAGGATTTAATCATTAAGCAGCATTGGATAGCTGCGTCGGAGTAGGTTTGATTTCGCCCTTGTTTGCCTTTTGATGGAGCATACCATTGCGTAGCAGGATCAAACCAAATGGCAATATTTCCGCGACTCATGAGTGCTCGGTTATATGCGGGCCAATTGGTTGTGCGATAGATTTTGTGTATAGGCTTCTTCATTTGAAAATTATATCGCTGAAAAAGCCTTTACAGATAGGTTTGTGCAACAAAGCCCATGTGCAGAAACAATGCTTGAAATATTAAGACCTTATATACCTGAATTACCAATAGGGAAAGGGAAAACGGGAACGTATTATGTATATATTAGAGCAGTTACTCCTTACTGGCTTTTTGATGACTTTAAAAAAGCAGGAACACCATATAAAGTATTTCCAACAGATCCAAGTAAATATACGAAAGAAGATCCTAAAAAATTAATTAAAGAGTATGTTCCTGCAATGAATGATTTGGATTATATAAAATGGTAACTAAACATGCTTTATTGATATTATGTGTTTTTGCACTAATGGGTTGTCATGAAAAAGATAATCCTGCTGAGAACCATCAGAAGATAAATATTATTCCTAAAATTGAGAAACTTGTTATGACAAATGATGAATATGATAAAGAATATTTTGGATCTCTAAGAGATTGGATATCAGAAAATGATTTTTTGAAAATATCTGAGTATGTTATAAAAAAAGCAAAAGAAAATAATTTTCAGGATATTGATCCTGTTTTAGGAAAAAAAGAAAAAATGTATAGCAAGGATTTTAGCGATCCTTATATGTCTTATCATTATATTAATATTCCTAATTTATCTCAAACGGAAGTTTATTTGAAATATAAAAAAGATAATAATAAATTAACTTATATTTCTTTATCCTCTGGTGGACCAGTAAGCTTTATTTTGAAAAATTCAGATATAAATGTATTAAATGAATTAAAATTAAAACTATTGAAAAAAGAAAAGCTTAGTTACTCAAATCAACTAGCGGAATATCAACTGAGTGACGGAACTTTAAAGTATCAGGTAGTAGCAAAAAATACCCTAGATGATACAAGCTTACCTAAAGAATTCTATAGCTTTGATATATATATAGAATAGTTGAAAATAAAGTTTTGAGACTGTTCTAAATTTTGTGTAAATGCTTAATTTTAATTTATCATTAAAAGAATAATTACAAAAGGTACTTCACATAGAAAACAATATAAAGTCATTCGTAATTAAGTTGATTATTTTCAGTGGTTCTAAAGATTTCCTAAAATTAACATAATACACCTTATACGAAATAAAAAAAAAATGGGAGCTTTAATCTCCCATTTTTATTATATTTTTTAATATTTTAGGCGTGTTGTACTGTGAGTTTTAAGCCTAAAGCATTCACTACACGATTAATCGTATCAAAACGTGGTGCTGAATCCTGACGTAGGGCTTTGTAAAGTGCTTCACGTCCAATCCCTGCTTCTTTAGCGATTTGAGTCATGCCACGAGCTTTAGCAATTACGCCAAGGGCATGAGCTAATTCAGCTGGATCATTTTCTTCAAGAACTATGTTGAGATACATCACAATGTCTTCTTCAGTTTTGAGTGACTCAGCCATATCAAAACTTGGTAAATCAGCGACTTTAACCATTTTAATCCTCCAATGTTTTCGATAATTTGACTGCACGATCGATGTCTTGTTGTTGAGTTGATTTATCTCCTCCACCAAGCATTACAATCACTACGTCACCATGTTGGATGTAATACATCCTCCATCCGGAACCGAAGAATTCTCTCATTTCCCAAACGCCATCCTGGAGAGGTTTAATATCTCCCCAATTTCCACGTTGAACCTTATCTAATCGACGATTCAGGCGGATACGAGTCATATTGTCTTTAATGCCATCTAACCATTCATCAAATTCTGGCAGACGTTTAATTTCAATCATGAGTATTCCTTCTCTTCTCACCATATTGTATTCGATCGAATACAATATGCAAGTAATCTATACGAACATCCATTAATTTCGTATAACAGCCATTATGTTAAATCCCCTCATTCCAAGCTTTATCTAAACTTTTCAAATTATTGTATGCTTCTTCAAAATTATTTAATTTAAATGTTAAAACAGGAGATGAAAAAGGTTTTTCCCAAACTACGGATGTTACAAGGTCATGCATATTGTCCCATGCTACCCCAAATCGAATCCATTGAACCTCTGATTCAGTCACGATCTGTTCAATCATAATTACATTACAGACAAGATCTAAATCATCAGGACAAATTAAAATTGGTATGACAGTTGATACTGCACCATATTCAGAAGTTTCGGGTTTTAATAGTTTCCATGCATTACTCAAAGGAACGCTATTTTCAAAGTCATATAGCCAACCCTGTGCTGGAACGGAAGATTTTGCATCTTTAAAACTAGTGTTTTTACTTATCCATATATTTAATGGAAGCCCATCAATAGCAAAAATAGGAAATGGTTTAGTGTTTCCACTTCCATCCTGAATACATCCTTTGATAGGGTGTTCATTTAATAATGTTGCTGAAATTAAGTTCATATATTTTTTAAATACTTTAAAGATTTCCTAAAATTAACATAATAGAGCTTATACGAAATGCTTTTTAAAATATCCTTGTTTTTCATAAAGTTAAAAAATTTTCATCCCCCTGAAAAACAACAAAAAACCGACTTGGAAACAAGTCGGTTTCTTTTTAAGCAATTTTGATACTTCTTGCCAATAAAATTGATCAAAAAACATTCTTTTTTGCGTTTTTTCCTGATTTCTCAAGGGTCACAGTTCAGAAATAATCCCCAATTTCTGCGGACAACTCTTGGGATAAAATAGGCCAACTTTGTAAGCTAAAACTTACACAGATTTAAGGATTTTGCGGATTGGTAATCCAAGGCATTAGCCCTATGATGAATACATAAGGGAACTGGATGTTTCCAGAAAACAAGAATAAGAAAATAGCGCAAGGAATGGGCAGCACGAGATCAGTAAGACGAGCACCCCGATATGAAAAAGCCCGACAGGATGTCGGGCTTTTTTATGTCTTGAATCTGGATTTCGTATAAGAGATTTTATGTTAAGTGTATTTTTATATCTATAAAAAACTTTCCATATAAATGATTTATATGAAATATATGTGATAATTTGAATCTTAAAAGTATCAGAGAAGATAAAGTGGGAAAAAGTCTAAATTTAGCAAATTCAATTTTCGCAGGCTTTAATGATAAAAACGGATTAATGATTTGTGGTTATGAATGGGGTGAAGAATCACAAAGTAAGGGGCAAGAAGTTATAATAGATATGACTAAAGAATGTACCTTTTCTAATAAATCATTGCGATATGGTGATGTTGCTAAGACATGGATTAAATACGATAAAAGAATTAGAACTTGGTTTTCTATGTGGGGGCATCCTCTAAATGAGGAAGGCTTAGGCGATGCTTTCGACAAAATGATTGTACAAACTAATTGGGCTGTAGAATCAAAAAAATCTCGTTCTGCAATTCCTTTCTACAAACAAGATGAAAATGTTGATAATTTTATAGCACATATAGAAGAACTTAGACCTAAAGTAATTCTGTTTATGGGAAGTGAGCTTTTAACTAAGGTACTAAAATTTTATAAAGTAAGGGATAAATTCACTCCAATTATGGGCAATGAAATTGAAAAATTGCAAACATTAAGAATGCCTGATTATCATGGCTCATTGGCTTATATCAATAAATTTGAAAACTGCACTGTAGTTGGGTTGCCACATCCTTCTAGTGGTCGTGGAATTACAAATGAGTATATTGAATTCTGTGGATCTGAATTAAATCCTATTATTTCTCAATTTAAAAAAGATCGCGGTATTGCATAAAATTTATGAAAAAAGTCCATCTCATCCAAGCAGATATAACAGCTTTTGCTGTACATGCCATCGTTAACTCAGCAAATAAATCTTTGCTTGGTGGTGGGGGACTTGATTATGTGATTCATAAAAAAGCTGGACCATTGATGAAAGAAGAATGTGTTCGTCTAAATCAAGAAAAAGGTGGATGCCCTACAGGTCAAGCAGAAGTAACAACAGCAGGTAATCTGCCTGCTAAATACCTTATTCATGCGGTTGGACCACGATGGTTAGATGGCGAACACAATGAGCCACAATTGCTTTGTGATGCTTATAGTAATGCACTATTCAAAGCTAATGAAATTCATGCACTCACTGTTTCTTTTCCATGTATTAGTACAGGTGTTTATGGTTTTCCACCTCAAAAGGCTGCTGAAATTGCGATTGGCACTATACTCTCTATGTTGCCTCAATATGATCATGTTGCAGAAGTATTTTTTATCTGCCGAGAGGATGAAAATTATTTAATTTATAAGAATCTTTTATCGAATATCGATGATCCAAATATTCAGATTCTGATTTCTTAGTTTAAATTATCGAAAGCTCGTATAAGAATTCAGCCACAATTTTGGCTAATAATTCATGTTCTTCTTGTGATTCAACAATATCGACCATCAAATCATCTAAACCTGTTTGTTCCTGAATGGTAACACCTTGAATTTCGAGATAAGTCAGCATTACAGCTAAACCAGTTCTTTTATTACCATTGAACCGTACCGGGTTTGTCGGAGACTTTTTTATTTAAGTTAGGCCACCTGACCTAACGGGTTAATCTTATCATAGTACATTGCTTCAAACTCAAAAGGTGATACATAACCCAGTGCACTGTGTACA
>NZ_VOYW01000079.1:0-4770 GCF_013420085.1 Acinetobacter sp. YH12027 | reverse complement strand
TGTACACAGTGCACTGGGTTATGTATCACCTTTTGAGTTTGAAGCAATGTACTATGATAAGATTAACCCGTTAGGTCAGGTGGCCTAACTTAAATAAAAAAGTCTCCGACAAACCCGGTACGGTTCACTTCTTCAGCGATATAATAATTTAACCGTCTTAAATCATTTATGGATCCATTATACTCAATTTTTTTTTGAACCAATCTATGATAAGAGTTTAATAAGTACTTCGTGATTTCAATATAAGTATTTTCAGTTAGAAAAATTTGTCGAATTTGTTTTTTATAGATGTCCATATCTATTCCAAAATGCCCCGAATGGCATCTACTTATTCAGTCAGATACCAAATCGTAAGACCCCAAGGGTTATCTTTAATCTCAGGCATATCTTCTCCTTGATTAAAATGACGTTTTTCCATGTTATTCGCAGGACTATACCATTCACCTGTTTTAAGGCAAATTTGGCCTGCTTCGCATCTTAGAGTTTTTGTACTAGGATTACTTATATCCTTCTCGCAAGGTACAAATTCTCGGGCAAATTTAACCAAATCTTTTGGATAAATCATATGTGTTATTTCGCTATCATCTAAATCTAGCAAATAAACGTAAGCAGCAGCTTCTATAGCCCAATATCCAAAGTACAAACCTTCATCCATTTTATGGGTATCATGCCAAGCTGCACTTTCAAATGCGGGATACCATAATTTCAAATATTCCTGTATATCTTGAATACTCTCTTCTTTAGTATCTCTATATTTACTAAAAATTAATGGGCGATATGGATTATCAAAAAACCATTGATCTACATCATATCTATCCATCAACTCAAATGATAAAAAGTCCTCATACAGCGTATCTAATTGTTCTGTTTGCTCATGGTAAATTTTGTCTTGCATCGCTGCAATACGTGGTAATAAGTCTCTTCTGTGTAATAGATAACACAGTCCTATCAACTGCATACATCTTTCGTACTCATCTATAGCTGTAAAATAAAATGGTGCCCAATCTTCATCCTCCTCGTCTTTGCGCAAGGCTATTGTATATTCTTCATATTTCGTAATTACATCTTCTAATTGAATTCTAAGTGTAGAAATATCAAACCCAGCAGTAAAATTTAGACTTAATAAATCATAAGAATGTAGTGATAAGTAATAATCTAATCTTCTTATATCAGATGGACTGTCTTCATATATTTTTTTACTTTCTAAAATTTCAATGGGTAATTCTTTTAAAAATATATTTACTCTATTGTAAACTTCATCTGTTAAAAATAATTGTCTTTTCTTTTTATCAAAAATCATTCTTATTCCAAAAATAATGCCCCGAAGGGCATAAATCATTCTTCACCATCAAACTGCCAGTACACATCACCCCAATCACTTTCAAAATCAGGGAATATATCACCTTGTTTAAAATATTGACGTGAGTTTTCTTTAGCAAAAGTATACCAATATCCTGCGTGAGGACATGGGCTACCGGCAATAACAATATCTATTCTTTCTGGTTCTTGAACTTCAACTTTCACTCGTTTTAATTCAGGCCAAGTGCTGTCTTCATCAAATCGTGCAATCCATTGCTTTGAACTTACGGCATCAAAACGTGGATTTGGATCATCTGACCACGCATCTAAAGTGGTCAGTTTTAAGTTATCACAACGTATCGGTTTAATTAGTTCATTTGCCATCACCAATAAATCAGGAACACCTTCTTCAACTGGATAAAGTGAAAGCTCTCCCAAACGTATCCATAAGCTGTATTTTGTTGAATCTTCTAGGTCTATAATTTTAGTAATTTCAATTCGTGGATCATCCAGTTTTTCACGAATTTGTTCTTCACTCAAGCCTAGTTTCTCTAGCCAGTAGGGAGAAAGTAAAAAGCACCATGTTGGGGTACGAATACCGCCACCTAAACCATCCCGATCTTCTGCAATAAACATATTTTCATGAGAAAACTCCATACCAGGATGATCAATATCGAGCCCGTAAAAATAATCCGTGAAAGTCCGTTCAACTGTTTCAAATTCAGGAGAAACAAATGCAAATTGACTTGTGTTTCCAATTTCATATCCACTATATGCTTGAATTGGGTTAAGCATTTCTAGACATTTTTGAACAAATGAGTACCAAATATCTTTATTGGATCTATACCATTGATCACCAAAAGTTAATTTTAGACTAGAATAGCGCTCACTAGAGTCTCTAATCTTTGCACTTAAAGCCCAACGTGGACTTTGATCTTGAGATTGTGCAGATGTTGCACCTAAATAGTAAATGAAATATTTTTTATAAATTTTTGCCATTTCAGCTGATATTTCTTCACGACTTCTAATCCATGAAATTGCCTTTTTCCAAACTTCAGTATCACATCGAAATCTTAAATGAAATGGCTTATCAATTATTTCGAATTCAAATTTCTCATAAATATCAATTACTTTTATCAAAAATTCTTGCGCATTTGTTTTTTTTTGATCAATATAAAATGTAATATAAGGGCAAACTCCGAACTCTTTTTTTTCTTCCCCATAAATTATTGATGTATCAAGAGGAATATCTCGAACTAATTCTTCTATTTCCTCATCATTTAAATAAACTTGTGCTGTGCTCATAAAATATTCTTTTAATTAATACTTCTTTTTTTAGAGATCCAATATTATCAAGTCCCGAAGGCATAAATTACTCTTCACCATCAAACTGCCAATACACATCGCCCCAATCACTTTCAAAATCAGGAAAAACATCTCCCAAGTTAAAGTATTGACGTGAGTTCACTTTAGCAACTGTAAACCAATAACCCTGTTGAGGACATTTTTCCCCAGCTTTAATTGAAAATTTATTACTGAAGTTTTGAGCTTGAATTTGTGATAAAATTCAACCAAATCTTTAGGGTAATATAAGTATTCATGTAAGACAGTATCATTCTCTATCTCTAACAGAATAACAGCGCACGCTGCTTCAAAAGCCCAGTATCCATAATAGCCACCTTCTGATTTATGAGTATCATGCCAAGGCGCACCTGATAAATCTTTGTACCAATTCTTTAAAAACTTACGGACAAAAGCTAAAGAAATTTCATTATCTTGATTTGAAAAGGCTTCACATAATAATAAGTAAGGTTTTGGTACTAATACTGTTGAACAATCATATCTATTTTCATCTGAAAAAGATAAATACTCTTCAATTAGCCAATCTTGAGCAACATTTTCTCTCATTTCTCCGTCAATTAATTTCGCAACTCTAGGTAGCAAATCCTTTCGGTGGAGTAAATAACACAAACTGATTAACCAAATACATGGACAATAGCCATCAATAGTAAATAATTCAAAAACTGGTAAGTTTATATTTTTATGATAACTTCTTAATTTACTTCCATATTGCTCATAATAGTCAATAACTATTTCAATTTGGCTTCTAATAAAAGGTAAACTATTGCCAGCTGTATATTCCAATATAAGCAGATTTAAATAGTCCTCTGCTACGATAGCATAAGAGTATACCCATCTTTCTTCTATTGAATCACCAACACCTGTAGGATTTACTTTAAAAGTTTCAATAGTGTTCAGAGTTTCCGCCTTTAATGTTTCATACATTTGAGGTGTAAGAAATTGTTGTCTTTTTATATTAACTAAATCCATTTTATGCCCAAAAACTGCCCCGAAGGGCATATTTTCACTTATTCTTCACCGTCAAACTGCCAATATACATCCCCCCAATCACTTTCAAAATCAGGGAATATTTCCCCTTGTTTAAAGTATTTACGAGTGTTTTCCTTGGCTACACTGAACCAATAACCTGATTGAGGACATTTTTTACCTGCTTGAATTGATACTTTTTGATATTTAGTTAGGAGGTCAATTTCAGCACTACTAGGTTTAAATGTACGATAGAACTCTATTAAGTCTTTAGGATAATAGAGGTATTCATGAAATTCTTTATCATTTTCTATTTCTAATAGAATAACAGCACAAGCTGCTTCAAAAGCCCAATATCCATAATATCCACCCTCTGATTTATGGGTATCATGCCATGAAGCTCCAGATAAATCTTTATACCATTTTTTTAAAAATTTGTTTAAATGCTTGAATGAAACTTTATTATCTTGGGTCACAAATGCATTGGATAACTCAAAATAAGGATTTGAAAAAAGGACATCTGAACAATCAAAACGGTTATCGTCATTAAAAGCCAAAAATTCCTCTACAATCCAATCTTTTCCTCCATTTTCTTGATCCTCTCCATCAACAAAGTTAGCTACCAATGGTAGTAAGTCAGTTCTTTTTAATAAATAACAAAGGCTGATAATCCATACATATACACAATAGTCATCTAAAATTTCGATGTCAAAAATACTAAAATTATTATCTTTATAATAGGCTCTTTGTTTTATAGAAAGTACCTTGAATAATTCAATTACTTTATCGAATTCTAAACGTAAATATTCAATTGGTTTACCAGCAGTATAATCCAAAATAAACAAATCAAACTGATACCTAGATGCTATCGAATAAGAGTCGACCCATCCTGCTTCGATATCTTCATCATTATTTGATTCACTTAGAAAACTTTCTATAGCACTGACAAGTTCACTCCTCGTAGACTTATAGTAACTTTCATCTAAAAATTGTTGTCTACGATTAAACTTAAATTCTGAACCGTACCGGTTTTGTCGGAGAGTCAATATTCTGAGAGACTATCCCGATGACAAAATTAAAATATACCCCTGAAATCAGAGAAAGAGCGGTTCAATTATTGATTGAATCTGAAAAAGATTATCC
>NZ_VOYW01000078.1:0-4915 GCF_013420085.1 Acinetobacter sp. YH12027 | reverse complement strand
AATATGATTGCTGAGAACTGCCTTGTTTTGAAACTTGGTTGGCTTTAATTAGTTTTTAGTATTCTTTATAGAAAATGCCTCGATCAAGGGGCATTTCTAACAATCATTTAACATAAAATTTCTTATGCGAAATTACATACCAACTTTAACCACATTGTGGACAGGTTGGATTTTAGAGATAAGAAAAACTTCTAGGGCATTTGCTAAATAAGCCGTATCACGCTCAAAGCCTATTGTAATGATGGATCCAGCATCTTTCAGTCTTGGATCTATCGCAATATATTCAGTTTTATCTTCATTCCATCGGCAATATTTCATTACCCTGGCGCTTAAGCCATTACCACGATAACGGCCAGCACCTCTAGAAGTCCCAACACCGATATAAGTCACTAAATCCCCTTTGACAAACGCATATACACCTTGTTTATCGTAATTAGGAATTTTTCCAAAATTAAAATGTACTGGTGACCATTCAGGAGGCTTTCCTAATAGGTCTACATTCCAGTGATGTTCGAAGAATAATTCTGTATTACGTATTAACTTATTAAGTGTTGGATCTTCCACTACTTATCCCTCAAAATTTATAAATTAAAAAGCTTTCGGTCACGCTCATCTGTTAAATACTTATCCATCTGAGCAATTAATTTAGCTCTGGCTTGTTCATCATCTTCAGTGATCTTTAGCATACAGGATCCAATTAAAATTTTGCGTCTGGTATCATCCTTTCGAGCTTGTTCTTTCTCTTTAGCACGTTCTCTTGCCAGTGCTGCCTGTCTTTGAGCCTTTAACTGCTTTAGCTTTTCTTCCTGTGCTTTGATTTTGCTGTCTAGTGTTTCAGTAACGCTCATTAATCCAATACCATCATCCTGGGAAACCATCCCTAACATAAGCGCACTTGAATATGCATTCAAGGTGCTATATGTATAGTAATGTTTTCCTCGAAGAGCGCACTTATGCAAACTTCGTTTGCAAGTACGATTGGGGTCTCCCCAATACCCCGACAACCGTATCCACGGTTGTACTTCACTACGTGAAAATTTAAAAGCGAAAATAGGCATGGCGATTTACCACTTTTCAGTCAAAACCGTAGCACGATCAGCAGGGCGTTCCGCTACTGCTGCGATTGCCTATCGGGCAGGTGAAAAGATCTATTGTGAACGTGAGGGCCGAGAACATGATTACAGCCGAAAAACAGGTGTGGAATATAAAGAAATTTATTTACCCGAAGGCGCACCAGAACATTTAAAAAACCGGGAAAGACTCTGGAACGAAGTTGAACAACGGGAAACCCGAAAAAACTCGACAGTTGCCCGAGAATTTGAAATCGCTTTTCCAAGTGAATTAAATCAGGAACAACGCCTGGCCATGCTCGAAGAGCTATGCGCCAGTATCGTGGACAGACACCAGGTAGCCGTCGATGCCTGTATTCATGCACCGCATACTGGATCTGGTAGTGATGAACGCAATTATCACGCGCATATCCTGATGAGCACACGCAAACTTACTCAGGAAGGCTTCACCGAGAAAACCCGGGAACTGGATCAGAAACACAGTGGAGAAATCGAACACTGGCGCGAACACTTTGCCGATATCTGCAATATGCACCTGGATCTGGCTGGATACACTGCCCGAGTCGACCACCGCAGCTACAAAGACCAGGAGAATGGTTTAGAAGCCACGCTGCACGAAGGGCCGAAAGTCACCGAACTGCGCCGAAAAGGGATTGAGACCGAAATCAGCCGAAGCAATGACGAAATCAAACAGAGAAATCAGGCTCAGCTGCAATACAGCAAAAATATGGATCTGCTGATTGCTGAAAATGAGATCAAACTCAGCACACTGAAAACAGAACAGCAGATCCAAATCAAAAATAGCGCTAAAACGCCACCAATTGACGAAAAAGCCCTGTTTGAGGAAAAACAGAGGGAAACCCTTGGCAAAGTGCTAAAACGCGAAATCAGCGCAAAAGACGCGAATCTAGACCTGGATTTCATGCAGCGTAATCTCAAACAAGCCGAAATAACCCTGACCAAGCACCACAAACATCAAAATGAGTTCAATCAGCAGCTTGCCCAGGAGATCGTGAAAAGCGGACTCAAGCAAAGTCATGACAAATTGCAAAGCCTGGTCGATCAACACAACGAATTAACTCAGAACAAACCCTTACTGTTTGGAAAAAAAGCCTGGGAAGCCCAACGTGATGCGATTTACCAGGAGCACAAAAAGCTGAAAGGTCAGCATGAACACCAGAAAAAACATGGTGTGAAGGATTTATTGGAAAATGACAAATTCAAAGAACATGCCTGGAAGCAGTACCAACAACAACATCCAGCCAAAGCCAAGCAATACCAGACTCTATACCCATCCTATCAAGTCATTAAAAAATGTGTGGATGAGATCAAAGCAGAACAACAGATGAAACTCAGACAGGAACAACAGCTCAAAGCACAGCAACATGCGCCTAAAATGAAATCTCGTGGCATGAGTCGCTAAACAGAGCGAGTGTCTACGAGCGAACTGAGAAAATTTGCCCATCCCTTTCCCTGATTACAAGCTCCCTATCCATCAATCACCTGCTTTACAGAGCATCCCGAATGGGTGCGAACTTTCCAAATTTGATTCCTAAACCGAGCGTAGCGAGAAAAAAAGCTCATGAGCGAAGCGAATTCCGAGCTGCTTTTGATCTTGCTTTTGCTTTTTCTCAAATTCACGAAAATATGAACCAAAAATTGCCCCGACGAATCGAGCGAAAGCGAGATTCAATAGAGTTTGAGCGAAGCGAAAACCAAGGGCAATTTTTTACTCCCTGGGCTTTTAATTATTTTTAAGCTTTTAAATGCTTTTAATTAAGCTGTAATCCTTTATTCATAATGGTTCTAGAGATATTAAAACGAGGTTTACCTTGCATTAAAACGAGGTTTACCTTGCATTAAAACGAGGTTTACCTTGCATTAAAACGAGGTTTACCTTGCATTAAGCGAGATAATTATATAACCTCGTCTTATTGAATTAAAAATATAATCTTTTCATATGAAAACAGAACTAGTTGTTAAAGATAACGCCTTAATCAATGCCAGTTATAACCTCGATCTAGTTGAACAGAGGTTAATTCTCCTAGCTATTGTTGAAGCAAGGGAATCGGGTAAAGGGATAAATGCTAATGATCCACTAACAGTTCATGCTGAAAGTTATATTAATCAGTTTGGTGTACATCGAAATACGGCTTATCAGGCGTTAAAAGATGCTTGCGATGACTTGTTTGCAAGACAATTCAGTTATCAGAGTCTTAGTGAAAAAGGTAACACTATTAATCACAAATCAAGATGGGTGAGCGAGGTGGCTTATATTGATAATGAAGCTGTCGTTAGACTTATTTTTGCCCCTGCTATTGTGCCTTTAATTACTAGGTTAGAAGAACAATTTACAAAGTATGAAATACAACAAATAAGTAATTTAACAAGTGCTTATGCTGTTCGTTTATATGAAATATTGATTGCATGGCGTAGTACTGGAAAAACGCCTCTCATAACTATGTATGATTTTAGACAAAAAATAGGTGTACTCGAGACTGAATACAAACGAATGTATGATTTTAAAAAATATGTTTTAGACATTGCATTAAAACAAGTAAATGAACATACCGATATTATTGTCAAAGTTGAACAGCATAAAACAGGTAGATCTATTACTGGTTTTTCATTTAGCTTTAAACAGAAAAAATCAGCCACGCATTCAGTCGAATCTAAAAGAGATCCGAATACATTAGACCTCTTTTCAAAAATAACAGATAAACAACGCCATCTATTCGCCAACAAGCTCTCAGAGCTTCCTGAGATGAGTAAATATTCACAAGGCACAGAAAGCTATCAGCAGTTTGCTGTACGTATAGCTGCCATGCTGCAAGATGCAGAGAAATTTAAGGAATTACTTCCTTTACTCAGAAAATTAGGATTTCAATGACATTGTTAATTGAAATTGTTAAGTTAACAGTCAGGTATTAACACAAGTTGAAAACTGGTTTACATAATGAAAAAACTGTCAGTTTCAGAGTTAGCTAAGCTTTATGGATATTCAAGACAAGCCATATATGCACATATAAACAAAGGAAATTTATCTAAAGGATCTGATGGATTAATTGACTTTTCAGAGGCCCTAAGAGTTTTTGGGGAACCACAAAAAAAAGAGGATACAGTCAATCAAAGTCAATCAATTAACAGTCAAAACTTGACAGAAGTTGACTTACTAAAACGTCAAGTTGACATACTGGAAAAACAATTAAATCAGGCAATACAGAGAGAAAATCAATCTTTAGAACGTGAATCGTTTTATCAAGAACAGATTGAAGCTATGCAGCGCTTACTAGAAGCACCAAAAGCCAATATGACTACCTTTACCGATCAGAGCTTTAAACAGGATATAGCAACGGATCCTCGGTCGGAACTAGCAACGAACTATGACGAATTGACTACTCCTCAGCAAGACAATAAGCGTATTCCTATCCCGGAGCATGTTGAACCAGAACAGAAGAAGAGAGGCTTCCTAAGCCGCTTTTTCCTTCCATATGGTTAGCCAAGACTCCAGTTTTTTGAAGAGCCAATTTCAGTGCAAGCACTTGAAATAATGACTCCTCAAAAAACCGGATGATGTTTATTAAAACTGAATAAAACCGTGGAACATCGCTCAATTAGTGATCGTGGAACATGAATAATCAATAAAAAGCCGTTCTGGTGCCCTATACTCCAGAACGGCTTACGTTAATATAATGATATTTAAAGAGAAATATCAAGCATTTCGTATAAGGTGTATTATGTTAATTTTAGAAAATCTTCACTACTATTATTTTAAAATAAGCCTTATATCCAAGCATAAAACAAGGTTGTCTAGACTTCTTTTAACAGTAAAGTTATCATAAAAC
>NZ_VOYW01000077.1:0-5002 GCF_013420085.1 Acinetobacter sp. YH12027 | reverse complement strand
TAGCCATGTGCTTCTTCCGACATAGCTTTAATCGCTTCTTCTACCGTTTCGTACTCGGTGTACTCGCCATTTTCAATCTCTTTTAAAGATTGAAGTAACTTGGCTGCTGCTTTAGGAGTTAAAGCAGTTTCTCGCGCATAGTCAAAAGATAAAGGGATCGCCTTAGTTTTAACGATTTGATTCAAGAACAGTTTGAATGCTTGGGGCATAGTCAAACCGTAGTCTTCCAAAATAGGCGTGACTTGTTCTTTTAACTCTGCTTCTAAGCGCATATTGAAATTGACTGCGGACATGATTTCCTCACTCAAAAACCATTAAAGTAAAGATAATATAAGGCATATTCTTTACTTTTTCATTACTTTTGATGTAATAAATGGTTTCTAACAAATGAATTTCGTATAACAGCCATTATGTTAAATAGAATCAAAAAACCTCCAATAAAATCGTTATAGTATTATTATTTATTGAGTAGATAAGAGAATTAAATTAGTGAAATACTCAAATGAAAAAATAGTAAAAGCTCTCTTACTTTCTCCTTTACCACTACTTTTTTTCACAGCAGTCCTGTTTATCGTAATGAATCAGGAATACAGCCTATACTCGATTTTAGTTGTTCTTGTAGGGCACGGTCTTGTCTACTTGGCTTATTGTATTTTGACTGTACCTTTCAGCTTCATATTCTCAATTCTTTTAAATCGTTATAACAGTCTTAATTTATTAACTATCTGTATTGCCTCTATAATTATTGCTACTCCATTTTTTATTCTTTTTGGATGGAGTCACACAGGAGAAATTTCGAAAGAGTGGTGGAAGATGTATACAGATACATGGACTATCTTTATGGCTCTATTTCCTGGCTTATGTTATTGGCTATTTCTGATTAACCTAAAAGATAAGAAATCAAAGAATATTGAATAAACCATTGCATAGAGATTCTTAAATTTCCCTAAAATTAACATAATACACCTTATCCGAAATGCTTAGATATTTTCATTATCTTTCAATGTTATAGTCAATACTTAATAGCCCGAAACGTCATGCTCGGGCTTTTTTTATGATTCTTCACGTTCCACGACTAATATTTCATCAATGTTTCACAACTTTGATTAGCTCCAGTAAATAATTAAAACCTAGATAATAAGAACCGAGCGAGTGTCTACGAGCGATTGAGCATCATCAAAATTTCGACCTCGCTTTTTCTCTGATTACAAGCTCCCTTTCGATTTTAAACGGTAGTTACAGAGCATCCCGAATGGGTGCGAACTTTGGAGCTTTTGCTTTTCAAAAAGTATGAGCGAAGCGAATACATTACCAATGCTTTTGCTTTTAGATTTCATAAACAGGATTAACCAAAAACTGCCCCATGAAGCGAGGAACGAGCTTCAATAGAGTACGAGCTTTAGCGAGTACATAGGGCAGTTTTAAGCACTCCCCTCTTTTTAATATTTTTTAATTTTTTAATTTTTAGCCTCTACAATTAATTGATATATAAGAATAAAAATAGCAATAAGTACACCTTTATCTTGCAATAAGTACACCTTTATCTTGCAATAAGTACACCTTTATCTTGCAATAAGTACACCTTTATCTTGCAAAGTGACACTCAATAAAATAGAGTGTACTTATATATTTAAAAAACATGTGTGCTTATGAAAAAGGAACTAGTCGTTAAAGATAATGCACTAATAAATGCCAGTTATAATTTAGACCTATCAGAACAACGTTTAATACTGTTAGCCATACTTGAAGCTAGGCAATCAAATACACCCAATGATAAAGATTTGACGATTCATGCTGAAAGCTATATCAACCATTTCAATGTTCATAGAAATACAGCCTATAAAGTTCTTAAAGATGCTTGCAAAAGCCTATTTGATCGTAGATTTAGCTATCAAAAGCTGACTCAAAAGGGCAACATTGAGAATGTAATAAGTCGATGGGTACAACGAATATCTTATGTAGAAAATGAAGCTCTTGTTCGTATTAAGTTTTCTGATGATGTTGTACCGTTGATTACAAATTTAGAAAAACACTTCACCAGTTATGAACTAGAGCAAGTCAGCAGTTTAACTAGTGTTTACGCTATACGCTTGTATGAGTTGCTTATCGCATGGCGTAGTACAGGCAAAGTGACTATGGTAGAGCTAGAAGAGCTAAGATTAAAATTAGGCATAGAACCCAACGAATACAAGAGAATGGGGCAATTTAAAGAAAAAGTTTTACACCTTGCCATTGATCAAATTAATGAGTACACAGATATAAAAGCAGAGTATGAACAACACAAACGTGGTCGTTCAATTATTGGTTTTTCATTTAAGTTTAAGCAAAAATCACAGCCGAAAAAATTAGATTCTAAGCGTGACCCAAACACACCTGACTTTTTTGTCAAAATGACCGATGCACAACGCCATTTATTTGCCAATAAAATGTCAGAAATGCCTGAAATGGGGAAATATTCACAAGGTACAGAAAGCTACCAACAATTTGCTATCCGTATAGCAGATATGCTTTTAGAGCCTGAAAAATTCAGAGAGCTTTATCCAATATTAGAAAAATCAGGATTTCAGCCATGATTAAATTAAACAACCTATCAACTGATCTAAAACATGTGACCGTTGAATACCTCGACATCGTAAATTATGAAATTGCGAGGGAAAATATATGCGGTTATATCTTCCTATTATCTCGAATATCCAAAAATGCAGAACCCACCAAAAAAATGCAGATGGAAAGCAAAATACAGGACTTAATTTACTATCGAGATAATTTGCAGATAGAGGACAAAGACAATATTCAAAAGGTTTTAAATACGCTCATTCCCGAGTATCAAGCCGAACAGAACAACCAAACAGCTAAGAAAAATTAGGCTTCAATATCGGGCAAATCAAAAAGCTGTCTATCTCTATTTTCTGTTAAATATTCGTTGAGTTCAGCGAGTATTTTTTCTTTATTGGCTTCATTAGATTGCATCTTTTTAATTAAGTAAGAACCGAGCAAAATTTTACGTCTTGTATCGTCCTTTCTTTCTTGTTCCTTTTGCTTGGTTTTTTCTCTTGCATCAATAGCCTGTTTTTGAGCTTTTAACTGTTTCAACTTTTCTAATTGGGCTTCAATTTTCTTTTCGATATTTTCAGCAGATTTTGTCATAACGGTTAATTTCGGGATATAGAAAACCACTCAAGCATAAAACCCTATGAATTGAAATTCAAGCGGGCTATATGCTATCGTGTTTTTCATGAAATGCGCACTTACGACTTGAACAAAGTTCAAGTCAAAGTTGCGCAAGGGGACACCCCTTAACCCCAAAAAACTGCTACGCAATTTTTTAAAAGCAAAAGCACCCCAAGGCGACTGCATGGCAATTTATCATTGTTCCACTAAAACGGTGAACCGAAGTTCGGGGCGAACTGCGGTTGCATCATCTGCATATCGTGCAGGGGAAAAACTAGAAGATGAACGCACAGGACTGACCCATGACTTTACGAGAAAAGGCGGTGTCGCCCATTCTGAAATTCTGTCTAATTTAGATATTGAAATTGACCGTGGTGAACTTTGGAACTTGGCAGAAAAAACCGAAAACCGTAAAGATGCCCGAACCGCTAGAGAATGGGTCATTGCCCTACCTGATGAATTAGACGCTGATCAACGTAAGGACTTGGCAAAAGACTTTGCCAGGTCCTTAGTTGATCGCTATGGAGTGATCGCAGATTTAGCCATCCATGAACCCAGCAAAGGCGGTAATGATAAGAATCATCACGCCCATATCATGCTTACCACCCGAAAAGCCGAATTGGACACGGACAATAAACTCACCCTGACCACCAAAACCGATATTGAACTCAGCAACGCCAAACGAAAAAGCCTTGGTATGGGTACAACCCAAGACGAAATTAAACAGATTCGGGAAACGTGGGCAAATTTAGCCAATAAAGCATTGGAACGTGCAGGCTACCGAGAAAAAATAGATCACCGCAGCTATGCCGATCAGAATAACGGACTACAAGCCACCATCCATGAAGGCACTAAAGTCACCCAATTACGCAGACAAGGCATAGACACTGAAATCAGCCGTTTTAATGACAATGTGAAACAGCAGAACGCCCAACAGCTTGACCAACAGAAACAGCAGAAAGAGAGCGTTTTACAGCGTGGTTTAAACCGTGTCGATCAAGGTTTTGATCAATGGCAGAAGAACCAAGAAACCAAACGTCTAGAACTGGAACGCCAAGCGGAAATGAAACGACAGCAAGAATTAGATAAACAACGAGCCGAGCAAGCACTCCGCAAGGCATATCAAAAACTAAGTAGAGGCGGAATGTCATTATGAGTAATCAAAATGATTTAGATGACCAGTTATATATTTTATTGGCATCCATGAAGGAATATCGAGAAGCCATAGCAGACGATAAGAAGCGATTAGAGCAGTTTTACAACCAAGTCGCTAGTGGAGTGCTAGACAAGGCTGAAAAATCGCTAGAAAACACAAATAAGAAGCATACAGGTGCATTAAACAACAGTATTCAGGCATTAAACGAAGCTACAAACAGGCTCAACTTAAAACTTATCTTTATTTTTGCTAGCACGTTTGTTGCTGTGATGATGGTATTCATTTTGGCTATCTTCTTATACATACCAAGCAAAGACGAAATTGATGAACGTAGAGCAGATATGGCTGTACTAAAAAAATATCCGTTACAAATCGAGGAGCATGATGGGAAAACATTAGTCAGAATTATGACTAAAAAGCCGTGTTACTCATTTGAACCGAATAATGTCAAAGAAAAAACGTATGACTGGTGTCAGATCGACCCTAAAAAATACTAGTTGATCGGTACTTTGCTTGGTTTTTCTCATTACTGATCAGATTACAGCAAGCGCAAAGTTGCCCGACTTTGAAACATGGCTAAAGCCATCTTTCAAAGCATCGAGCGATAGTCATCCAAAAATTTCGGAATGGCTATCCAACTGATGCAGTTCTAAAATATCGTCACCAACAAGCCTA
>NZ_VOYW01000076.1:0-5012 GCF_013420085.1 Acinetobacter sp. YH12027 | reverse complement strand
ATGGAGAAATCTAATCGGTATGTTATACCTGAGAGAAGAGTGAGGAGTTATCCAAGGGTTGTAAAAGGAAAACCTCAAAAATACCCAAGAAAAAGCCAGTCAATCTCTTAACTGACTGGCATTACCTCATTTGAGGGGCTTTTTATTTACTGAAATTAGCAGCCTGTTAGTTTTTCCGGTTGTGGACGTTCACCAGGGAAGAAGATTGGACGTAGTTTGACGCCAATACCGTTCCCAATGAAGGCAAATACTAACCATAACCAACCGTGTAAACTACCTGAAGCAATACCGCTGAAATACGCACCAATGTTACAGCCGTATGCTAAACGTGCGCCGTAACCCAACATCAAACCACCGATCACAGCCGCTAGCAGTGAACGTTTTGGGATATTAAAGTTTGGTGCAAATTTACCAGCTAGGCTTGCTGCGAGTAAGGCACCGAGCATGATGCCGAAATTCATCATCGACGTGATATCAAACCATAATGATTCGGTGAGTGCTTTGGCATTTGCAGGTTGCTGCCAATATGCCCAAGATGCAACATCAATCCCCATAACACTTGCTGATTTTGCGGCCCAAACGGCTAAGGCAGAGGTCACGCCCCAAGGACGGCCCGCAAGTGCGAGTGTGGCAAAGTTCAGTAAAGTCAGGATAATTCCACCCCAAACCAATGGCCATGGACCACGTAGAAAGCGTTTCCAGCCGTGTTGCTTGGCTTGCGGTTCAACTTCAAGCTGACCATGGCGTTTCTTTTCAAAGTAAATTGTTGCTGCGGCAATCAATGCAAAGAGCACAAAGTTTAAAACCAGTGCAGGGACTACACCAAAGCTTTTGACTAAAGAAATCGGTTCAAAGTGGGGAAGGTCAAACCACCATTGAATATGTGAAGTTGCAATCAGTGAGCCTGTACAGAAGAAGATCAGCGTTACAATCATACGTGCGCTACCTGCACCCACAGTGTACAGGGTCCCTGATGCACAGCCGCCGCCAAGTTGCATACCAATACCAAAAATAAAGGCACCGATCATCACGGACATTGAAACAGGATTAACGTTACCTTTGACTGGGTTGCCAAATAATTCACCCGCACCTAAAGCAGGGAAGAAGAGCAATACAGCCAAAGCCAACATGATCATTTGTGCACGCAAGCCACGACCACGGCGTTCTTTAATGAAGACACGCCAACTCGAGGTGAAACCAAAAGACGCATGATAAAGGGTCATACCCAAAGCACCACCAATTAAAAATAGTAATGCTTGGTTAACGCCTACAATCAGATAAGCACCAATGGTACCTAAAATTAATAAAACAAAAGCCACCCAAATCGATATATTGGATCGATTGGTTGGCGCAGCAATAACAGACATGGAAAAAAAAGCTTAAAAAATGTATCTCTATTTTACGGTTTTTATATATTGTAAAAATTAATATTGTTTGGAATTCACACAATCATTGCTGTGAATAATTGATTTTCAATATTTGTAAAACTGATAAAAGAAACATTAAACTGGATTTACATTAAATAAAGAACCAATCCAACTTGAAAATAGCATGGCTGCAATGCCCCAGAGTGCAACACGTAGACTGCCTTTCAACATAGAAGTACCTGCTGCATAACTGGCTAAGGCACCGAGTAGTGCTAGAGAAATCACGCCAACGGCCATAACGGTTTTTTCAATATGCATGTCAGCACTGATCAAGATCGCAACCATCGGAAATATTGCACCAATTGAAAAGGCTAAAGCCGATGATAGCGCTGCTTGAACGGGTTTTGCTGCTGTATTGTCATGGATTCCAATTTCATCTCGGGCGTGGGCTTCAAGTGCATCATGTGCAGTTAATTGGACTGCGACTTCATGGGCCAGTGTAGGCTCTAAACCACGTTGAATATAAATTTGGGTAAGTTCTTTAAGTTCTAGCTCAGGGTTCTTTTGTAGTTCTTTATGCTCCATGTGAAGATCTGCTTTTTCGACGTCTTCTTGAGATTTCACAGAGATATATTCGCCCGCCGCCATAGAGGTTGCACCAGATATGAGTCCTGCAATGCATGTAATGAGTAAGGTATGGCTAGAAGCACCACTTGCAGCCATGCCCATAATTAAACTAGTGACGGAGATAATGCCATCATTTGCACCGAGTACAGATGCACGTAGCCAACCCGTACGTTCCATAAAATGTTTTTCGGCATGATGTGAGTAAGACATTATTTTCTCTAAGTTTGTTATTTATATGACCTCATAAGATTGACCTGACATCAGTTAAATTTCAAGTTAAAAATAGATTGAAACAGTAAGTTGAATAAAATACAGATATAAAAAAAGCACCCGAAGGTGCTTTTTTTTAAGAATGCTTATTGTTGAGCTTTTTCTTTCACGTTTGCTGCACCTTGCTCAACAGCACCTGCAGTTGCAGCAGTCGCGTCTTTAGCTGCTTCTTTTGCATTGTGTGCAGCAGCTTCAGCATTTTCTGCAGCATTGTCAGCTGCTGTCGCAGTTGCAGTTGCAGCATTATCTACAGCAGTCGCTGTCGCAGTTGCCGCTTCTGAAGTTGCATCAGCAATGTCATGGCCTGCTTGGTCAGCAGCGTTTTCTAGGTGTTCACCAGTTGTTGCACCTGTTTCTGGCGCTTTGTCTTTATTACAGCCAACAAGTGCAACAGTTGCAGCCAAACCTAAAGCAACAAGTAATTTATTCATTTTGATCTTTCCTTTTTTTGTTATGCCCGTAGCATGGGCTGAATTTATATTAGCTGAAAAAATATTCAAAAATCGATCAAAAATTGTTGATTTAGTGTAATTTTATCCAGCATATTTTGTAGTTTAAAAGGCTTTATATATGCTTATAGCGTTAAGGGTTTTGACTAAATAATTCTTCAATTGAAGTCACAAGTAGATAGATAAATTCACTGTCTTCATGGCGCCATAAATATATTTCTTCCCCCAATTGTGTATCGTCTACCGTACGCATCAATAAATAATTGCCATCGCCGTTATGTGCAATTGCAATACTGTTTTCAGGGAAGTCTTCAATTTTACTTATGGATTGATGTTCTGCGGCTAGATGATTCGTTGTACGTTTTATTCTTTTCACATCGCTGGTGTCTTGGAAGGGGAAGAGCCACCATGCTTCGATTTCATCACCATCTTTAAATTCATCCGCGCTAGAAAAGCTAATGCCGAATTCTCCACCATTTTCAATTTGCATTTTGACTTTATATTTTTCTGGAAACTTAAATCCTAATTGTTCTTCAGTTGCAGTAATAAATTTTAAGTCTAATGGAAAGGGCATGATGTTGTTCTTAAATTATTTTAGTGTTTTATGAATAAGCTAGGCGTAAATTTTAGTCAATATTTTTTACACTCGTTATTTTTATCCTAGATGTTTTAGTTATGGACATACGGGCCATAAAAAAGCCTGCAATCAATGCAGGCTTTTTTGAGAAATTAATCTATTAAGATTAAAGACCAGCAGATGCTTTAAGCACTTCCACTTTGTCAGTTTTTTCCCATGTGAATGCGGTATCAGAACCTTCACGACCGAAGTGACCATACGCAGCAGTTTGTTGGTACATCGGTTGGATTAAGTTCAACATACGAGTAATACCGTATGGACGTAAGTCAAAGTGTTCACGTACAAGTGCAATAATCAAATCTTCAGATACTTTTGCAGTATTGAATGTGTTGATCGAGATAGATGTTGGTTCTGCAACACCAATCGCATAAGACACTTGAATTTCACATTTGTCAGCCAAACCAGCAGCCACAATGTTTTTAGCAACATAACGACCTGCATAAGCAGCAGAACGGTCAACTTTTGATGGGTCTTTACCAGAGAACGCGCCACCACCGTGACGAGCCATACCACCGTAAGTATCTACAATGATTTTTCGGCCTGTTAAACCACAGTCACCTACAGGGCCGCCAATCACGAACATACCTGTTGGGTTGATATGGAATTTAGTGTCTGCATGGAACATTTCAGCAGGAATCACTTTTTTCACAATTTCTTCAATTACCGCTTCTTTCAATTGAGCTTGAGTAATTTTTGGATCGTGCTGAGTTGAAAGTACAACTGCGTCTAAGCGAACTGGCATGCCATTTTCATAAGCAAATGTTACTTGGCTTTTTGCATCAGGACGTAACCAAGCAAGTTTGCCTTGTTTACGTAGTTCAGCTTGTTTTTCCATTAAGCGATGCGCATATGAAATCGGTGCTGGCATAAGCACATCAGTTTCACGGCTTGCATAACCAAACATTAAACCTTGATCGCCCGCACCTTGATCTTCTGGTTTTTGACGGTCAACACCCTGAGCAATTTCAGGTGATTGTTTACCGATCATGTTGATCACGGCACAAGTTGAACCATCAAAGCCAAGATCTGAATGATGGTATCCGATACCATTTACGGTATTACGAACAATCGCTTCAAAGTCAACATTTGCAGTTGTTGTGATTTCACCGGCAAGTACAACCGCACCCGTTTTTACAAGCGTTTCACAAGCAACCCGTGCATATGGGTCTTCTTTTAAGATTGCATCCAAAATAGCATCACTGATTTGGTCAGCCATTTTATCCGGATGGCCTTCGCTTACAGATTCCGAGGTAAATACAGCGTACTCGCGCATAAGTCCTATCACAGTTAAATTTAAAGACGCAATATGTTACATCGAGAAAGCGTTTAGGACTAGCTTAACATGACCAAATTGGATGAAATTAATTCATTTCAATGACTTTTTAATTGATATAGGCATCTAAAAAATTGATATGAGCTATGGATTTCTCATTTTAATTTTGTATGATGAGATAAAACAGAGATATTGGGCTTTGGTACAAGCAACAATGTGATTAGGCGTTAAAATGCCTAAATTGGCTTTTTAAGTGAATCATTAGATCTCTTGCGAAAGTAAAAACCACCTCAATCTAAGTTTCATGAGATATCAGAACTTAAACCGTTTTTCAGATTCTGAATTTAAACGCTTGGTTGGCGTACCTCGACCAGTTTTTACCGAAATGG
>NZ_VOYW01000075.1:0-5865 GCF_013420085.1 Acinetobacter sp. YH12027 | reverse complement strand
GCTGCTCAAGGTCATGCAGAGGCTCAGTATAATTTAGGTACTATGTATTACTATGGTGGAGGCGTTCCTCAAAACTTTGCTACCGCTAAGGCTTGGTACGAAAAAGCAGCTGCTCAAGGGGATATAAGGAGTCAGAATAATTTAGGCTTTATGTATACTCAAGGCCAAGGTGGGCATAAGGACTTCAATACCGCTAAATTTTGGTACGAGAAAGCGGCTGCTCAAGAGGATACAGACGCTCAGTATAATTTAGGCCTTATATACTTAAATGGAAGAGGTATAGGTAAGGACTTAAATACAGCTAAAAAGTGGTTTAAACAATCCTGCGACAATGGAAATCAACAAGGTTGTGATGAATACCGAATCCTAAACCCACATTAATAAAATTTATTAATATTTTTAGTTAACAATTAACAAAAAATGGTTGAATCTGTGGACGCTGTTTTTGTGATTCCATCCAAAGTGAATACTTAGATTGAACACGCATTAACAGGTCTGCACTGATTCCCAAAGCATCATGCAAGCGTAAAGCTACATCTGCGGTCACTGGCGCTTTACCGTTAATAATTCGAGAAAGTAAAGGACGTGTCACTTGAATACGTTCAGCAAGTTCTGTAATGGTGATCGCTTGTCCTTCTTCTTTTAAGCCATCTAACCATTCTGACACTAACTCACCTGCATGAGCTGGATTATTCATCATCATATTCACCTCAATGGTAGTCCTGATAGTCCACGATATACGCATTACCATCTTTAAAAATAAAAGTCAGACGCCAATTGGCACTCACAGTGATTGACCAATGATCTTTTAATTTACCTTTCAAAGGATGAAGCTTCCATCCAGGAAAATTCATTTCATCAATGCTTTGCGCTTCATTCAAAGCAGTTAATTGTCTTTTTAACTTGGTTGAATGAACAGACTGAATACCTGCTGTAGAACTGGTTTTAAAAAATCGTTCCAGTCCCTTATGATTAAAATCTACAATCACAAAAAATCATCCTTTGTATAGTTTTAATATACAGCAATTCGTTCAGTAAAACTATACAGAAATATAGAATCAAATAAAATCAAAAGCCTTAAAAACAAATGTGCTCACTCTCTCAACTCGCCCCCAAAGCGTCGCACTTCGTGCTTTGGCTTTGGTGAACGGTTGAGAGAGTTTCGGCAATACTCACCCTAAGGGCAGTCATTTAAAAAAATGACCTATCCCCTAAGTATTGCCGATTTACCTGTATATATTTGGCTTCGGAGCCACGTATATCGGTCGTATCCGCACATAGTTTTGCTGACTATGCAGACAAGGACTCAAAGTCTTGCACTTCGCTCCACGCGCTCCCTGTCGTTACATTGCCTGTATCTCTGCGAGGGTTTCCCCAACATGCAACTTAACAAGTCCTATGTAACTACTCCCAACGCTCCGCCTATGTGAAGTTCCCCTGTAAGCGGTTTAGCCTTTCGACTATAGCTACAATACGCCAGTGACACTTATTCCTACCACACGTAATGCATGCCGACCGTAAAACGGACACGCAGAAGCGGGCAAAGCTCGATCTAGGATGCTTATTTGATGGTTTAAAACACGAATTAACGAAGACTTATCATTTTGAGGCTTGATATAAACACTGTTTATTGTGAAAATAGAGTTCAGGTACAAGCCTTTTGGTGAAATCATAACGGTCGCCAAACCTTATGATCTTCGTTACTTGATGTTAGTTCCATCAAATAACTGCGTACCGCTGAATTTACTTGAAAACCCCTCTAAGTTGCAAGACTTAGAGGGGTTTTTGTTTATAATTTTAAATTACAAGTTACTTATCCTTGTTTAAAGCAAATTTTCGCTTCTTAATTACAGTAATTGGCTTTTCTTGTGGAGCCATATTTTTCTGAATGGTTCCCTGCTTCATCTCTACTGGGACAGCACTATTTTCAGTAGTCTTTGGACTAGATTCTTTAGGCTTTGACTCTGTTGGCTTTTGCAGAGTTGCTTCCTTATTTTTAATTTTTATATAAATTTTATGAGCAACTGTATTGTGCTCCTTAATTTCCCTGTTCTTATCAGCCAATTTTTTATACTGTTCTTTAAAAGGTTTTATAAATTTTTTGATGGCTGATAAGAACACGGCTTCTTCAGGATATATGTCCGCTAATGTCTTAGGTGTTTCCTTTTGCACGAAATTGATGAGATCGGCTGGAAATTTTTTAAGAATCTCTGGAGTAGCAAAGCTTACAAAATCATAGTCATGATAAGAAATTACAGCATATCGGGTATTTTTCTTAGTCGGACTTTTAATATAACCTTTGACTGTTGCCTCTCCTTGATCAAGTAACTTTTTCAAATAGAAATCTTTGATTTGGTTTTCTATAAGCGCATTACCTCTATAGAACCTAAGCTTCTGACTGATTTCCGCCTGTTCTTCCAGATTGTCTTCATCAACAAGTTTTAGCTGTTCGGATTGGTCAAGGAATTGAGCATAATTATATTGAGCAAGTTCGGATGTCCAAATCAGCAACTGATCAAGATTTTTAGGCATAGGAACTTTCAAATCATTCAAATCAAGCTTTTTAATGGGCGCAAGTTCTTCTTCCTTAAACTCTGTTCTTTCTAAACTTGATTGCTTTAACATAATAATTTCCTTAACTTCCACTAATTTTAAACATAATAAAAATTATAAATGAGTGCTTAGAGCCTTCATTTTCAGATTCAGCTATTTGGGGTCAATAACGCATAAATCCCCATGCTTCCCATAGCCACACTGCTCTTTCATCACTCGGACGCAAGGCTTGGACTCGTCTCCAACGGCACAACTTTGAATATCAAACTGAATACCTTGCTGCTTTAAACTCTCGATCTTTGGAATATTCTCTAAAGGCTTAATATAAGATACAAATAACCATGTCATAGTCAGTATGAAAACTGAAAAAACACCTAAGAAAGTGGTGATTAACTTCCATGAAAATTGATCACTGGCTGATTCAATCGAGTTTTTCAAGCGTCCAAGCGCTTTAGCGGTCTTAATAAGTTCTGCTGTACCGTCCTGTAAGCCATCATTTACCGCTTTTGATATAGTGTGGTGGGTTTGCCCAGCAATAGTGCTTTGAATGTGTTCTTTCGTGATTTGAAGCTCTTTAACGGCCTGATTGACTAGGTTCTGCTGTTGTTCTGCAACTGCCATCAGTGCATATAGCTTTTTTTCATCAGGTGTCATCGGCTCATCCCTCTAAACTTCATTGTTTTCTGTTGCTCTCTTTCTAATTTCTGCTGTTGTTTGTACTGTTCCAAAGCAAGCTGTTTAAAGCTGTCAAAATCAGCCTTAAAGCTCTCAATACCCTGTTTAATTTCTTTGTCTGAAATTGGGCTGTTTTTGAGGTCTTTCAGGTCTTTTTTAGGGTCGCCTAAATCTAGTTGCTCAAGCTCTTTATAGGCTATACGTGACTGTTGCAAGGCTTCCCTGATTTCAGGGTCTTTAGCTTGGCTTGGTAATAGTTTCTTTTCGGGTTCTTTCTCTACGCCTTGCTCTTTGTAGCTTCGCATATCAATACGGCTGTCAATTTGGTGTTTTTCTAAATGGCTGTTGCATAAATCTGCCCATCTTTGGCGTAGGTCTTTAATATCGGTTTTTCGTTCCTGGTAAGTCTTGCCTGTATTGTCTTTTTTAGCTCCGCCACGTTCAGGATTCTTGCTGTTATAGCGTTTAAAATATTGCTCTGGATCTCGCTCGATTCCATCTTGTAGACGTTCATTAAACATGAGGTGAACGTGAGGCTGATCGTTGCCGTCCATTGCTTTAGGGTTATGGATCGCAAACTGATACGGATATTTTGAGCCAATTTCAGACTGAATGAAGTCCTCAACCAGTTCTAGGCGTTGCTCGGCATTCATCTCTCTAGGCAGGGCAATTTCATATTCTCGATAGGTACTGCCATTTTTGCGCTCGTAAAGGTCGGCTGCCTGCCAAAAGTTAATCGGATTATGTTCTGCCCATTTCGGCATGTTTCCATAAGCACTATGTTCAAGATCGGTTTCTGCCTGTTCCTGTTTCAGCTTCTTTTCTTCGTCCCGATCTATATATTCGGCATGCGGTGCTGCCTTGCCTGCCTTACCAACTTTGACACTTAAACGAGCAATCGCCATTAGGTTTTATCCTGTTCCTTTTTTTGGTTGCGTTCCTTCTTAAACGCTCTTTGATCGAATATCGAAGCAAGTACCATAATGAGGATGAGTAGCGGTGCTGCGATCACGCCAAAAATAATATCTTTGATCTTTCCCCATACCTGTTTTAGTTGCATGTTGTTGCTCCTAGCGTTGGTACTTCTTTTTTTCATTCAATTTTCAATTGAATGAAAAAAGAAGTTTCAGGGTTTTAGGGATGAAGTCCCTAACGTGCTTAGGTTTCTCAATGAAATTGAGAAACGTCTAAGCGCGCCATCAAACTTTTGATGGAAGTACAGGCGAAATTCTCTAGAACGAACTTTAACAAAATTGCGGACATCGGACGTAATTATTTTGTTATCGTTCTTTGAGAATTGAGCCTGTGCTTTTGCGGCATCTGAATTAATGGAATCAAATATGAATAATGATTGGCTATCTGAAAAAATCACCTATATTTCTGCTTTAAAAAGTCCTAGTGATGTTCAAAAACTTTTATTGGAATTAGCCAAAATCCAATACCGTACACCCGACCAAGAGAAAAAACTGAATGCTTTGATTAAAGCCGAAAAAGCCATAGAACGAGCGAATAAGCAAAAAGTAGCAGTTAGAAAATTACTGAATGCAGAGAAAGAAGCTGAACGTAAAGCGCGTACACGTCACTTGATTCAGTTAGGCGCACTGTTTGAAATTGCTAACCTGGATAAACGGGACCCCGCCGAACTGCTCGGTATACTACTTAAAACAGCGGAGATTGATCCTAACGATATGAAATGGCAGATTTGGAAAGACTTAGGTCAAGAGGTGTTAAATCAACGTAAAAAGACTGAAAAACAAAGTAATTGATTATGCAGTTAAGCTACTTAAAACCGTGGAACATTGCTCACTTATTGATCGTGGAACATGAAAAATCATTAAAAAAGCCCAAGTAGGCATACTTAGGCTTTTTAGGATACGATAAGGCTATGAATTATAAGAAATAATATTTTGCATTTCGTATAATCTGCATTATGTTAATTGTAGGAAAACTTAAATTAAAATACTTAAATAAGCTATTCTTAGTATTTCATGCACACCATCTAACGAATAATAAATTTCTGATATTTGAATCAGAACATTTGTAATATGAAACTAAATATTAAGTGCTACTGAAAGCTATCTTATTGCAGATAAGATTAAAAATAGTAATGGTATAGCTTAACTATTTAAAAAAATGAGAATAAACCCTCATTAAAAAATCTATTTTTATTAAATTTTAACGATATGAAAACGAAAAATTTATCAATATTTTTAACGGTATTATTGATAGCCTGCTCAGATGTTGATGACAATCCGAAACCAGATAGAACGCAATTTGAAATACTGTTAGAAAAAGCTCAGCAAAATGATGCAGAAGCTCAATATAATTTAGGCCGTATGTACCACTATGGTGAAGATGTTCCCCGGGACTTTGCCACCGCTAAGGCTTGGTACGAAAAAGCTGCTGCTCAAGGTCAGTTAGATGCCCAAGTTAATCTAGGCGTTATATATAACAACGGGAGCGGTGTTCCTCAAAACTTTAATACCGCTAAGGCTTGGTACGAAAAAGCGGCTGCTCAAGGTCATGCAGAGGCTCAGTATAATTTAGGTACTATGTATTACTATGGTGGAGGCGTTCCTCAAAACTTTGCTACCGCTAAGGCTTGGTACGAAAAAGCAGCTGCTCAAGGGGATATAA
>NZ_VOYW01000074.1:0-6378 GCF_013420085.1 Acinetobacter sp. YH12027 | reverse complement strand
CCATACTGGCAGGGCTTTCAATACTATTGAACACTCTTCAGTTGTTGTCAGAGTATTCGTCTGATGAGCTGAATGCGATTGCTCAGATCGCATTCAATTTATAAAAAATGTGTAGATACCTATGCCTAAAGGGACAGGGAATTCATTAAATGGTATGCCCTAAAGCTTCGCCCATCACCACAGTCGAGTTGGCTTTAAAGGTCGCATCCCATTGCATTTTGTTTTCTTCAAACAACACAACCGCTGTTGAACCTAAATAGAAACGGCCCAATTCTGCACCTTTTTCTAAGAATAAATCGTGTTGATTCAGTTCCAAACGCCCTGTCGGTTTAACTTTACCTGTAGCCACGGTTTCAATACCTGCCACGATCATTGCACCTACCAGTACAACCGCCATACGACCAACTTCTGTATCAAATAAGCAGACCATGCGTTCATTGCGAGCAAATAAACCCGGAATATTTTCAGCAGTGGTTTGGTTTACAGAGAATAATTCACCCGGTACATACAAAGTTTCTGTCAATGTCCCTGCAAATGGCATATGTACACGGTGGTAGTCTTTTGGTGACAAATAAACCGTAGCAAACTGCCCATTTTTAAAGGGTTCAGCCAATTGTGGATCGGCAATTAGGTTTTCAACAGTGAACTTCTGGCCTTTGGCCTGAAATACATCACCATTTTCAATTTTACCCAGTTGTGAAATCGCACCATCTGCAGGTGAAACAACACTGGATGGATCAGCATCGACTGCACGCACGCCTTCTTTTAAAGAGCGAGTGAAAAATTCATTGAAGGATTTAAATTTTAAGGCATTGCTTTGCTCAGCAATCGACATGTCGATGCCATACTGCGCTTTAAATGCGGTAATCACGGCATTTTTCACCACAGGGTTTTCGCTTGCAGCCAATTTACCCACGATACGTGATAATTTGTGCTGTGGAACAACACGCTGAGCTTGAATAAAAATTTGTTTTTTTAACTGAGATGTAAGGCTCAAGACGGCAACTCTCCGGTGATCACAGGACTATCGAGTCGGTTGCCCCACTCGCTCCACGCACCATCATAAGCTCGAATATTCCAACCGAGTAAACGTCCCAGTATATAAGCTAGGCCCGACCGATGATGGGACTGACAATACACCACCACGGGTTCGTTTAAATTGAATCCCAATTGTTCTAAGCGTTGTTGTGTGCGTTCTAAAGGATGCAATTTTAAATGATTTTCTCGGTTAAGGGCAGTACTCCATTCGAAATGTCGTGCACCCGGAATGTGACCGCCGCGTCGCGCAGCCAAACGTAGGCCTGTATATTCATCTTCGGTACGGCAGTCCCATACTTGGATTTGCTCCTGCTGCACACGAGCCAATAGCTCATCATAATCTGTTTGATACTGAGCACGCGCCTCTGCACTGACTTCAACCAATGGGCTCACGGGTTCAAATTGCTCAATTTCAGACGAGGTCGGTAAGCCTGCCCCAAGCCAAGCATGGATGCCACCATTGAGGAGACTGGTATTTTCAAAACCGAGGCAATGTAAGTTCCAAATCAGTCGACCAGCCCATGCCCCACCTTCATCGTCATACACTACTACATGATGTTCTGGACTGATATTCAGATAGCTGATGAGCTGTTCTAAACCGGCTTGGTCAGGTAAAAGCCCCATCGCTTGTTCTTCTTGGCGCACTAACAGTTTCGGCTGCACATGCAGTGCATGTGGAATATGCAATTGGTCATAAACCGAACGACGACTCAAATCGACGATCCGTAGTTTTTCATTACCAAGATGTGGAACCAATTCTTCCGCTTCAATCAGCAGACCAAAATTCAGTGTAGATGCTGTCATCGTTGTTCGTGTTGTATTTTGTGCGATTAAATTCGATCTTAGCATAAGTCATTTTCACTATTATTCTGAATTTTTGCATTCCTTTAGCAATATTTTAGATATAAAAAAGCCGAATCATTGATTCGGCTTTTTTAGTTTTATCTAATGCTGTGTTTAAGCGCTAACTTCAGAGATGTCAAACACCTGACGTAGATACGCTAAGAAAGTATCATTATCTGTCATGGTTTTACCCGGACTATCTGAAATTTTTGCCACAGATTGACCATTACATTCAACCAGTTTCAGTACGATATTCAGCGCAGTTTGTCCCATATCATTGGTCAAGTTGGTGCCAATACCAAAACTCACTTGGAAACGGTCTTTGAAGTAATTATGCAAATCCCACGCTTTTTCGATATTTAGACCATCACTAAAGGTCAGCATTTTACTTTTGCTATCGACTTTAAGCTTTTTGTAATGTGCATAGGCTTTATCGCCCCATTCATACGGGTCGCCACTGTCATGACGTAAACCGTCGAATAGTTTGGCAAAGTACAAATCGAAGTCACGTAGGAACGCATCCATACCGACAACGTCTGTTAAGGCTATTCCTAAGTCACCGCGGTATTCCTGCACCCATGTTTCTAGCGCAGACTTCTGGAAGTTACGTAGACGAACATCAAGCGCTTGGAATGCTTGTAGGAACTCATGCGCCATCGTACCAATTGGAGTAATGTTCAAGTCTTTGGCAATCAGAACATTACTTGTACCGCGGAAAATATACGGTGAAGCCTGATTTAATTCTTCAATTACATGCTTTTGCCATGCATAACTATAACGACGACGCGTGCCAAAATCAGAGACCAAGAATGGTGGATCATTTGGATTTTGCCGTGCTTCATACTGCTTCAGCAAGGCAATCTTATGTTGCAAACGGCGCTCACCTTCGGCTAAAACTTCGGGTGTACGAATACGTTGGAAATATAATTCATTGACGATGGCTAAAACAAAGATTTCAAACATCATCGCTTGAACCATTGGGCCTTCTACCCAAATGTCGAGTCGACCTTCATCATCAATACCCGCTTTAATAAAACGGCGTTTAAGCTGAAATAATTCAAGATAATCAACAAAATCGCTTTTAATAAAACGTAAACTGCGTAAATACTGCAATTCATCATCTTTAAACTTCAACTGACAAAGCATGTCGAGCTGCATGTTTAAATCATCCAAAATTTCAACCAGTGGATAGGCTGTATCATCCAAGTTACGGCAACGAAAGTGATACACACTATGGGTTTGCGGAAATTTGTGTAACACCACCTGAAGCATGGTGAATTTATACAGATCTGTGTCTAATAAGGATTGGATGATTGGAGACATAAAGACTTTCAGTTTTTATCAACTCTTTGCATTAAAGCATACTTTATTGATAAAAAGCCGATTGATTTAGTGGAATAACTTATAAATCACCGCGATTCATCGACTTTTTTCAATTTTTTTGCTGAAGCTGAGCGCGATCAAGCTCACTATTTTTTGAGTAACTGTCGATATTTTTCTTCTTGACCAAATTCACGCGCAAACTGTTCTGCAGTCTTTTGCCCCATTTTTTTGGCATTTGCATCGCAATCCACTTGGCGTAATTGCTTTGCAATCGCCCATTCTAATTTAAACATGGCACCCATCAATGCGGTGTTGCCTTTATTGTCACGTGCGCAGCGGTCTGCACCTTGTTCTAGCAAACGAGTCACAATATTTTGATGACCATAATAGGTCGCCATCATCAGTGGGGTAAAACCCGAAGCATTGCGCACATCGACCGGAAAACCGTGCTTAAGAAATTCATTGATGACTTCTTCATTGCCAGTTTTGGCTGCGGCAAAGAAGATTGCGATCAATTCCTGTTGTGAGGTCATCTGATCGCTTGCAGTTGCTTTAGCGGGGGAGATATCTTCCGCGATTGCCACGTTTGCGAATGCGGAACCAAACGCTAGAAGACTGGCTAAAGTCAAATGTTGCATAACTTTCATGATGAACTCCAACAGAAATCGAATGTAGAATTGAATTAGAAATAATTCATTTCATAAAAATGAATATTTAAGGAGTGCCTATGAAACTCCCCCTAGGGTGCAGGAAAGGTATGGAGCTTCATAGGACTTTTTTGAGGTAACGTTCTAGCCCCTAGTTACCAATCCTTTAGACTGATCGAAATTAGTCTTTCAGTTGTGCTGCTTTTGCTTTCACAGTTGCGATGTTGCCGTTTACTGCTTTAGTCATACGCGTACCGTAGTCAGCGTCTGCTTTGTAGAAGTAAGACAGCATGATGTGCTTGGTTTCTGAATCTTTCACGTTGCCAAGGTCAGCAGCCAAGTTCATGATTAAGTTTTCTTTCTCTTTCGCAGAGTATGAACGGTAAAGTTCACCCGCCTGCTTGAAGTTTTGCTCTTTCACACCTTTTTGTTGAACTGTGCCAGAAAGCGGCGTTTCAACCGCACGCGCTTTAGCAGTCGCTGGTTTTGGCTCAATACGGCTTGGCTCGTAGTTCACATTTGATGAAGTGCCGCCAACATTCATGTAACCATTTTGGTTGTTGTTGTTTACAGCAACTAATGGACGATTGACTGGAATTTGTTGGTGGTTCGCACCTAAACGGTACATTTGTGTATCTGAGTAAGAAAAGATACGGCCTTGCAGCAGACGATCTTCTGATGGCTCGATACCTGGGACTAAGTTACCTGGAGCCAATGCCACTTGTTCCGTTTCCTGGAAGAAGTTTTTCGGCATACGGTTCAGCGTCAATGTACCCACTTTAGTTTCTGGAACTAAGTTCGTTGGCCAGATTTTAGTTGGATCTAGCGGATCAAAATCAAAGCTGTTGAGATCTTTAGGATCTAACACTTGGATGTAAAGATCCCATTTCGGGAAGTTGCCCGCGTTAATGTTTTTGTAAAGATCGTTGGTTAAGTGGTTGAAGTCTTTACCTTGCAGCTCCATCGCTTCTTTAACGTTCAGACCTTTCACACCTTGTTTAGAGCGGAAGTTGAATTTAACGTATTTGTATTCGCCTTTGTCGTTATAAAGCTTGTATGCATGCACACCAAAGCCGTCTTGTTCGCGGTAGCTGGTAGGCACGCCTTGGTTACCATACACATAAGTCAACATGTTGGTTGCCCATGGCTGGCTAGACAAGAAATCAAATACGCGGTTTGCGTCTTGAACGTTGTTGATTGGGCTAGGCTTCATGGCATGGATGAAGTCTGGGAATTTGATCGCATCACGGATGAAGAATACTGGAGTTTGGTTACCCACTAAGTCCCAGTTGCCTTCTTGTGTATAGAACTTGATCGCAAAACCGTGCGGGTCACGTAAAGTTTCTGGAGAACCTTTACCGTGAATTACAGTCGAGAAACGTAAGAAAACTGGAGTCTTGGTACCTGCTTTGAACAATGAAGCAATGGTGAGATCAGACAAATCTTTAGTTGCAACGAATTCACCATAAGCACCTGTACCACGGGCATGTACCACACGCTCAGGAATACGCTCACGACCAAAACGTTGTAATTTTTGAACCAATTGTACGTCTTGAAGTAGAACTGAACCATTTGGACCCGCAGTAATCGAGTTTTGGTTATCGCCTACTGGTGCACCATTGTCTTTGGTTAATGGCGCTGCTTGAGTCGCCGCTGTTGCTGTTGCTAACATCGCAACCAATAAAGAACGCTTAAACATCGTCTTAATCTCTCTGTTAAATACCTTTCCTGCCCCGCAAAGATACTGACATTTAATAAATAGATAAAACAGATTATTTTCATAAATTCAATCGTATTATTGGATTTATAAAAAATATACATTTCATTTTCAAATGTTTGAGCCCAAAATTTTCTAAACATCGCTTCGAAAGAATGCTGTCTTTGCTACAATCCTTGCCCTATGTTCAATTTTCTACTCGGAAGAATTTATGCGGGCCTTGTTACAACGTGTTTTGGAAGCCAAAGTGGTGGTCGATGGTGAGATCACGGGTGAAATCAATCACGGTATTTTAGTGTTTTTAGGACTTGGTAAAGCTGACGATTTAGAAAAGGGCAAAAAACTGATCGATAAGATCTTGAAATACCGTTTTTTTGATGATGAACAAGGCAAGATGGGCTGGAATGTCAGTCAAGCTGGCGGCGGTATCCTCTTGGTGTCTCAATTTACTCTGATGGCACAAACGCAAAAAGGCCTGCGCCCTGATTTTGGCCCTGCCATGCCGCCAAGCGATGCCAAAGCGCTGTATGAACAGTTGGTCGATTACACCAAGCGCCAATATGACCATGTACAAACAGGCATCTTTGCTGCCGACATGAAAGTGCATTTGGTCAATGACGGTCCAGTGACCTTTAATTTAGAAGTTGAATAACCACTGAAGCATTAAAAAAGCCCTCTTTTGAGTAATGCCAGTCAGTTAAGAGATTGACTGGCTTTTTCTTGGGTATTTTTGAGGTTTTCCTTTTACAACCCTTGGATAACTCCTCACTCTTCTCTCAGGTATAACATACCGATTAGATTTCTCCATTA